>NZ_CAWPQZ010000029.1:0-48195 GCF_963889785.1 Vibrio sp. S12_S33
TTACGGGCCGCAGGAAATAGTCATATGCAAATGTCAGATCACTACGCGCCTGCTAGGGCGCTGCCAGTAGGAAAGCCTTATAGGCGCATATGAAAAACCACCGGCTATGCCGGTGGATACTTTTTTTTGTTTTTACAGCGTTGGCATTGAGCCGATAAAATTCATCCCTCAATTTTACTGGTGAGATATTATGGCCTTAAGAAACTTGTGGTTTTAGTCCCCTTGTTGTAGATGTCTAAAGGCTGTACAATTCGCGCCCTTAATTATTGTTTCCATCTCTGTGAGGCTACATGGCTACTGAAAAAGTCAATCTACTCGATTTTGATCGCAAGGGGCTGCGTCATTTTTTTGCTGAGGAACTTGGTGAAAAAGCATTCCGTGCTGATCAAGTAATGAAGTGGATCTACCATTTTGGTTGTGATGACTTCGAGAGTATGACAAACATCAATAAGAAGTTGCGTGAAAAGCTACAGCAAAAATGCGAAATTCGCGCTCCTATCGTATCTGAAGCACAGCACTCTTCTGATGGCACTATCAAGTGGGCAATGCGTGTTGGCGATCAAGATGTTGAAACGGTATATATTCCCGATGAAGATCGCGCGACACTATGCGTTTCATCTCAGGTGGGCTGCGCATTAGAATGTAAATTCTGCTCAACCGCTCAACAAGGTTTCAATCGTAATTTAAAAGTGTCAGAGATCATTGGCCAAGTTTGGCGTGCTGCACGTGAAATCGGTTTGGAAAAAGAAACTGGTCGTCGCCCTATCACTAACGTTGTCATGATGGGAATGGGTGAGCCATTACTCAACATGAAAAACTTGATCCCAGCGTTAGAAATTATGTTGGATGATCTCGGTTTTGGGTTATCAAAACGTCGCGTAACGGTATCGACGTCTGGTGTGGTTTCTGGCTTAGATCAAATGACGGGGCAAATTGATGTCGCCTTAGCCATTTCTTTGCATGCGCCAAACGATAAGCTGCGTAGTGAAATCATGCCGATCAATGATCGTTGGGATATTCAAGATTTCTTAGCATCGGTACGCCGTTATATTGCCTCTTCTAATGCAAACCGTGGAAAAGTGACCGTAGAATACGTTTTACTCGATCATGTCAACGACGACATGGATCACGCTCATGAACTGGCTCAATTAATGAAAGGCACACCGTGCAAGATTAACCTGATCCCGTTTAATCCATATCCTGGCTCACCATATAAAAAACCAAGCAACTCACGCATTGACCGCTTCCAAAAAACATTAATGCAGTATGAACATACGGTAACAATACGTAAGACTCGCGGTGACGATATTGATGCAGCATGTGGGCAGCTAGTGGGAGATGTGATTGACCGTACTAAGCGAACAAAAATCAAGCAAATGCACGGTGATGTGATTGCTGTCAAAGCGCTTTAAATTACATCAAAAACAAAGCCAGAAATTTCTCTGGCTTTGTTCATTTTTACCATTTGAAATGATTTAACCTCATTTTGAGGTCAATTTAATGAAAAATCTTGACCTGTCAGTAATTTCTTTCCCAAAGCGATGTTGTTTAACATCAAATATCCATTAGAATTGTTCATCAAGCTAAAGCTATTTCTAAAATCGCCTGCATAAATTAATGCAAAGTTTTTACACCGCTGGAATGCGCCTAATTCGTTGCTACTAAAAAACAAGTAAAAAAGTGATGATTGTGCCGTTCAAGCCATAACATAATGAGATGTAAAAAGCGGATGAGTACTGAACAAGAACAAGTTACCGTAGAGAATCACACCGTAAACCCAGGCACTTTATTGAAGGCAAAACGCGAAGCGTTGGGCTTAACTCAAAAACAAGTGGCTGATAGATTACGTTTACGTCTTTCGATTATTCAAAATTTAGAAGAAAACCATTTTCCAGATGGTCAGGTTGCGACCTTTACTCGCGGTTATTTGCGCTCGTACGCTAAAGCAGTTGGAATCAAAGAGTCGGAAATATTGGCTGCTTTCGAAGATAGTTATCCAGCCATTTCTCGCGAACAACCAATGCAAAGTTTCTCAAAGAAGACTAAGCGAGAGAAACACGATAGCCGTATCATGACCCTCACTTGGGGGATTTTTGCAATATTGATCGGCATATCATCACTATGGTGGTGGCAAAACCAACAACAGGAAACGGAACTTTTAGAACACAATGAGTCTATTGTTTCTGTTCTTGATCAAGATATGGCATCTGTTCCTGTCGAGCGTGTCACTGATGATCAGTTCACTACAGTCCCTGAATTAGTGTCAGAAACGGACAGTAATGAAGAGGTGGCGTCAGATCCGCAAGTGGACATTCAAGCTGCTGAGCTGATCTCGCCATCAGAAGAAGATATTGTTGAACCAGAGCCTAATGTAGTGGAAGCGCAAGCAGAGCCAATTTCAGCCAGCACCCCAGAGAATACCAGTCAAGTAGATACTGGCTTTTCTCCTCTTTCTTTATCATTTAATGCTGACTGCTGGATTCAAATAAAAGACGCATCCGGTAAAACCTTGTCGACCGGCATTAAAAAAGCAGGACAGACAGTAACATTAGCGGGTGAAGCACCACTGCAGATTATTTTGGGTGCCCCTGAGAGCGTTTCAATGACATTTGCGAGTGAACCTGTCGACCTTTCTGGGTATACTTCCGGCAAAGTCGCTAGATTCACCTTACCTTAGAAAATACTATGCAATACGAGTCTCCAATTAAGCGTCGTGCTTCGACGCGCATTTATGTCGGTAATGTGCCTATCGGTGATGGCGCACCTATTGCTGTACAATCGATGACCAATACCCGCACCACTGACGTGGCGGCGACGGTCGCGCAAATTAAAGCGTTAGAAAATGTTGGCGCTGATATCGTAAGAGTATCTGTGCCAACGATGGATGCTGCTGAAGCATTTAAATGGATCAAACAGCAGGTGAATGTGCCATTAGTAGCAGACATTCACTTTGACTATCGTATCGCTTTGAAAGTGGCGGAATACGGTGTTGATTGTTTGCGCATCAACCCAGGTAATATTGGCAACGAAGAGCGTATTCGCTCGGTTGTCGATTGCGCTCGTGATTATGATATTCCGATCCGTATTGGTGTTAATGGTGGCTCTTTAGAAAAAGATATCCAGATGAAATACGGTGAACCAACGCCGGCGGCGTTGGTTGAATCAGCCATGCGCCACGTTGATATCTTAGACCGCCTCAATTTTGACCAGTTTAAGGTTAGTGTAAAAGCGTCTGACGTCTTTTTAGCCGTTGATTCTTATCGATTATTAGCACAAAAAATTGATCAACCACTGCACTTAGGTATTACCGAGGCCGGTGGCGCGCGAGCAGGTTCGGTAAAATCGGCGGTTGGTTTAGGTATGCTGCTTGCGGAAGGTATCGGTGATACGCTGCGTATTTCTCTGGCAGCAAATCCGGTTGAAGAGATCAAAGTCGGTTTCGATATTTTGAAATCGCTGCGCATCCGTTCTCGTGGCATTAACTTTATTGCTTGTCCTAGCTGCTCTCGTCAAGAATTTGATGTAATTTCCACCGTGAACGCACTTGAGCAACGTTTAGAAGATATTATTACACCAATGGATGTTTCTATTATCGGTTGCGTTGTGAATGGACCTGGTGAGGCGGAAGTTTCCCATTTAGGTTTGGCGGGAAGTAATAAGAAAAGCGCCTTCTATGAAGATGGTGTACGCCAGAAAGAACGTTTTGATAATGACGATCTCGTTAATCAATTAGAAGCTAAGATTCGTGCTAAAGCGTCTATTCTTGATGAAAAGAATAGAATTGACGTAACTCAAATCGAACAAAATTAATCTCACGAAATTTCGGTAAGTATTGTGGCAAAAACTATTCAAGCAATTCGAGGCATGAACGACTGCCTCCCAACGCAATCTCCACTGTGGCAAAAAGTGGAAGGTACAGTAAAAAATGTGATCAGTGCGTACGGTTACAATGAAGTCCGTATGCCAATCGTTGAGATGACACATCTATTCAGCCGCGCTATTGGTGAAGTCACCGATGTGGTTGAGAAAGAGATGTACACGTTCGAAGACCGCAATGGCGACAGTTTATCGTTGCGTCCTGAAGGTACAGCTGGCTGTGTGCGTTCTGGTATCGAAAATGGCTTACTGTACAACCAAGAACAACGTCTATGGTACATGGGACCAATGTTCCGTCATGAGCGTCCTCAAAAAGGACGTTACCGTCAATTCCATCAATGTGGTGTGGAAGTGTTTGGGTTAAATGGCCCAGATGTTGACGCTGAATTGATTATGATGACAGCGCGTCTATGGCGAGAGCTAGGCATCGATAAACACGTGCGTTTGGAACTGAACTCAATTGGTTCTTTACAGGCTCGTGCTAATTATCGTACGGCATTGATTGCGTATTTAGAGCAACATCAAGAAGTATTGGATGAAGAGGCTAAACGCCGCATGTACACCAATCCGTTGCGTGTTCTTGATACCAAAAACCCAGACATTCAAGCTATTTTAGGTGATGCACCAAAGTTATCTGAATATCTAGATGCGGAATCTGCACAACATTTTGCAGGTTTGTGTGAACTTCTTGATGCCGCAGGCATCGAATACCAAGTTAATGAACGTTTGGTTCGAGGTTTAGATTATTACAACCGCACCGTATTTGAGTGGATCACTGAAAGTTTAGGCGCTCAAGGTACGGTTTGTGGTGGTGGTCGTTACGATGGCCTTGTGGAACAACTAGGTGGCAAAGAGACACCAGCCGTTGGATTTGCAATGGGCTTAGAACGTTTAGTTCTGATGATGGAAACACTAAAGCTGACAGAAGTTCGTCGTAGCGTTGACGTTTACATGGTGAGTGCTGGTGATGGCACTATGATGGCGGGAATGAAGCTTGCGGAGCAATTACGTGGCCAAATTCCGGGGCTACGTGTCATGACCCACTTCGGTGGTGGTAATTTCAAAAAACAATTTAAGCGTGCTGACAAAGTCGGTGCGGCTGTTGCGCTTGTTCTCGGCGAGAACGAAGTGGCAGAAAACACGGTAGTTCTGAAAGATCTAACCGGTGGCGAACAAATTACGATTTCTCAAACTGAAGTTGCGAGCAAACTAGAACACCTTGTATAAGCAAGCGTATTTGAGACATCTTTTAAAGAGGACAGGAAGTGGAACTCTACGATACTGAAGAACAACAAGTTGAAGCGATAAAAGATTGGTGGAAAGAGAACGGTAAAGCGGTGATCTTTGGGGCTGTTATTGGTTTAGGTGGCCTATTCGGTTGGCGTTATTACCAAGACAGCGTAACCGCTGCGCAAGAAGCCGCTTCAGAAAGTTACACCAAAATGGTTACGGCATTGAGCGCTAGTGGCGTTGATGCTGAAAGCAATGTTCAAAGTTTTATTGATAACAATAAAGGCAAAGAATATTCAGTTTTAGCCGCTTTGCAATTGGCTAAAGTTCAAGTTGAAGCAGGACAGATAGATGAGGCACTTGCACAGCTTGAGTGGGCAAAAGCAAATACTAAAGACGCTGCGATTCTTCCACTTGCAACTTACCGTGTTGCGCGTATTAAATCTGAGCAAGGCAACTATGATGCTGCTCTTGCTGAGTTAACAACGATTAGCGATGAAAATTGGTCTGGGCGTATTGCTGAGCTTCGAGGTGATATCTCATTGCGTAAAGGTGATGTCGATGCGGCTTATGCAGCTTATACCGAGGCTCAACAAGCTAATGATGCAAGTCAAACATTGCAAATGAAACTTGATGATTTAGCCAAATAAGGGCACAAGTTGATGAAAAAGTTGTTCAACAAAGTGCTCGTTGCTGCTGTGGTGCTAGGGGCACTAGCAGGATGTGCTAGCGAAGAAGACACCGTGATCATGGCTCCTGTGCCTGTGGTATCGAGTGAATTTACACCGACGACTCAATGGAGTGCTTCTATTGGTGATGGTGTTAGTCACTACTTCTCAAAGTTGTCTCCAGAATATGCATATGGCAAAGTTTTTGTTGCAAGTCGCGATGGTTTAGTTAAAGCGCTCGATCCTGAAAGCGGCAAAGAGCTTTGGAAAACCGACCTAAAACAAGATCGCAGCATGCGTTTGTCTGGTGGTATCACTGCCGCTTATAGCCAAATTTACATTGGCAGTGAAAATGGTGTAGTGATTGCTCTTGATGAAGAAACGGGTGAGCTTGCCTGGCAAGTTGAAGTGGATGGTGAGGTACTCGCTGCGCCAGCCGCTGATAACAACATTGTTATTGTCAATACCAGCCGTGGCACTCTGATCGGTTTAGATCAAGAATCCGGTGAGCAGAAGTGGGCAATTAGCACTGAAGTACCTAATTTAACCCTGCGTGGAGATAGCAAACCAGTTACTGTTTCTGGTGGCGTATTTTGGGGCACGGCAAGTGGTCGATTAGCTGCCGCCATTGTAGAGCGTGGTCAATTGATTTGGCAGCAGCCTGTTGGTATGCCTAAGGGCGCGACCGAAATTGACCGGTTGGTTGATGTCGATGCATCACCCATTGTGATCGGCGGTATGCTTTACACTATAGGTTTCAATGGCCAGTTAATTGCGATCGATCTTCGTTCAGGCAAGCCAGCTTGGAAGCGCAACTACTCTTCATCGACTGATATGGCAAGTGATGGTGGACGTCTATTCTTAGTGACTGATAAAGATCACCTTGCTGCTGTTGATGCCCGTAGTGGAACCGAGTTATGGAGCAATGACAAGCTAGAAAATCGCTTGTTAACATCGCCGTCTATTATTGATGGCTATATTGTTGTGGGCGATAATGAAGGTTACTTGCACTGGATTGATCGTAGCAGTGGTGAATTTGTTGCTCAACAATTAGTCGATAGTAGTGGATTTGCTGTTGGTCCCTTAGCGGTAACCGATGGCTACGTGATCATTACCCGTAGTGGTAATGTAAAGAAACTGACGATTAAAAAATAAATCGTGATATAATTCACATTCGGCTCCTGGCTGGTAACAGTTAGGGGCCGTTTTGTTGAGATAAATGAAATAAAGTGATGTGGTTATAGGTAAAAATTTCGCGCTTGCTAGCAAGTGTTTACCTATAACTACATAAGTGAATATATTTGTAGAGGTTGTTATGGTTCCTGTTGTTGCTCTTGTTGGGCGTCCGAATGTCGGTAAATCTACGCTGTTTAACCGATTAACTCGCACTCGTGATGCGTTAGTAGCGGATTTCCCTGGTTTAACGCGTGACCGTAAATATGGCCAAGCGAAATTAGGCGAACACGAATTTATAGTTATTGATACCGGTGGTATTGATGGCAGTGAAGAAGGCGTTGAGACCAAAATGGCACAGCAATCATTAGCTGCTATTGATGAAGCTGATGTCGTGCTATTTATGGTTGATGGCCGTGCAGGTCTGACTGCGTCTGATGAAGTTATTGCACAACATCTGCGTAAAATTGAGAAACGCGCCATCCTTGTTGTGAATAAAGTAGATGGTATTGATGCTGATGCTGCATGTGCTGAATTCTGGAAATTGGGCGTCGATCAGATGTATCAGATCGCTGCTGCACATGGTCGTGGTGTTGGTATTTTGATTGATCGTGCGTTGAATCCTTTCGCAGAAGAGATGATTGAATTGGCGAAAGGCGATATCGAAGATCTTACTGACTTTGAAGATATTGAAGAAAAGCTTGATTACACGGAAGAAGAAGCGGAAGAAGAGTTTAAGCGCCTTCAAGATCAACCGATTAAGCTTGCGATCATTGGTCGTCCTAATGTCGGTAAATCAACATTGATTAACCGTATTCTTGGTGAAGAGCGTGTCGTGGTTTACGATATGCCAGGAACCACTCGCGATTCAATCTACATCCCAATGATGCGTGATGAGCGTGAATATGTATTGATTGATACCGCAGGTGTTCGTCGCCGTACTCGCATTAATGAAACGGTAGAAAAATTCTCGGTAGTTAAAACACTGAAAGCTGTCGAAGATGCAAACGTTGTTCTATTGGTTATCGATGCACGTGAAAATATCTCAGACCAAGACTTAAGTTTACTTGGTTTTGCACTGAATGCGGGTCGTTCAATTGTTCTTGCTGTCAATAAGTGGGATGGCCTTGATAACGACGTAAAAGAGCGTGTAAAGAAAGAGTTGGATCGTCGTCTAGGTTTCGTCGATTTTGCTCGTATCCACTTTATTTCCGCGCTGCATGGCACTGGTGTGGGTCACTTATTTGAATCAGTGCAAGAAGCGTACAAATCTGCGACAACTCGTGTGGGGACATCTGTACTAACGCGGATATTGAAAATGGCAACGGATGATCACCAACCGCCTATGATACGTAGTCGCCGCGTAAAACTGAAATATGCACATGCTGGCGGTTATAACCCGCCAATCGTTGTGGTACATGGTAATTTGGTTAACGAACTGCCAGATTCATACAAACGTTATTTAATGAACTATTACCGTAAATCGTTGGAAATTATGGGTACGCCAATTCGTATTCACTTCCAAAGCAGCGACAACCCATTTGAGGGTAAGACTAATAAGTTAACCTTGTCTCAAGAGCGCAAACGCAAACGCCTCATGACGATGATGAAAGGTCGCACTAAGTAGATAAAAAAATACCCAAGCCAAGGCTTGGGTATTTTTTTATCTGTAGTAGAACGGATACACTTCACTTAAATGAAAAGCGTCCAGAGAATAGTACTGAGAGTGATTCTTAAGCAGTGCTTACTGAGTCGTGTAGAGTGAAAGATCATTTTCATTAGTTCTTTACATTGTGAGTATAAAAACAAATTGCGATATTTTATATCGCTAAAAATCCAAATGCAGGATATGTAACTTATGCTTTCGGTGTGTGGTTATATAAATGTTCTTTTGAGGGGAGATCGCTGATCAGAGTAGATAAAGCAAATGATCAGGCTGAGATCTTTTAGTGATCATAGTGCCATTCGAAAGTGGATATACACATTGATTAAAGTATTGTGATGAGGATCAATGTCGATAATAACGTTATCTTGGAGCATAGTTTGCGAATACATTATTTAAGTGGATTTTGATATGAATGAGAACTTATGCCCTTGCTGTACAAAGCCCTTAGAGTGGGATGGGCGTTATCACTGTAGTGAGTGTGATAAACATTTCAATAAAATAGGATTTTGCCCTAGCTGTGAATCAGAGTTAGAAAAGCTACAAGCGTGTGGGGCGGCTAATTATTTCTGTAATCAGTGCAATGAACTCAAATCGAAATCGAAAATTCGATTTGAGTTCAAGCCACAAGATTAGGCGGTTTGTACTGTTTCAGACATCAGTTCACGGTAGAATAAATTTCGCCATCGGCAAGGCGGGTGATCAGTTGATCGCCCGTTTTTACATCTGAAGGTTGGCTGATAACCTTACCGTGCTGATCTTGAGTAATGGAGTAACCACGTTTTAAGGTGGCTAGTGGGCTAACCGCATCTAATTTTTCAGCGGCTAGCGCAAGCTTATGGCGAGTGGTTAACAGCTTTCTATCCATCACATCAAGCAGCTTTTGTTCAGTTTTCGCCAATCTATGTTGCTGTTGAGCAAGCTTGTGAACAGGAGAGTTCAGTTGCAATTGATGAAATTGCTCACTTACATGTTGTCGCTTACGAGTGATAAAAGAGCTCATAGCACGTTGAAGGCGCATTTGTGTTTCATCAAGCTGTTGTGTTTGGCGTTGTAAGCGGTAATTAGGGTGCTGCTTTTGTAATGCGTAATTAAGAGCATTAACTTGTTGCTGTTGCTGGCTTATGTAGTGGCGTATTGCACTACGCAGCTTGTGCTGATAGTTAGTAAATATTTGTTGCTTATGGCTATTATCACGGCTGACCAATTCTGCTGCCGCAGAAGGAGTTGGTGCTCGAACATCAGCAACGAAATCGGCAATCGTAATATCAATTTCATGGCCTATAGCGCTAATAATCGGGATCTCACTAGCTGCGATAGTACGTGCTACGATCTCATGGTTAAAACACCATAAGTCTTCCAATGAACCGCCGCCTCTTCCCACAATCAATACATCACATTCTGCTCTCGCATTAGCTCTGCCGATGGCTTGTGCAATCTGTATCGCGGCTTGTTCACCTTGCACCATGGTGGGGTAGACAATCACCGGTAAGCAGGGATCGCGACGCTTGAGTACATCAAGAATATCGAATAAAGCCGCCCCAGTTTTAGATGTGATGACGCCTACGCATTTTGGATTTTCCGGTAACGGACGCTTATTGGATTGAGCAAACAGACCTTCGGCGGCCAATTGCATTTTCAGTTTTTCAAATTCTTGCTGAAGACGACCGTCTCCTTCTGGCTGCATACTTTCGATGATGATCTGGTAGTCACCTCTAGGTTCATACAGGGAAAGGCGTGCTTTAACTAAAACTTGCTGACCATTTTTAGGCTTGAAAGAGACAAAGCGATTGCTGCCCTTAAACATGGCACATTTAACTTGGGCACGGGAGTCTTTGAGTGATAAATACCAGTGGCCAGAAACTGGAGAGGAGAAGTTAGATATTTCACCAACCAGCCACACAATTCCCATTTCATTTTCAAGAAGGAGTCTAACTTCAGCATTTAGACGAGAGACAGTGTAGATATTTTCGTTGGCCAGAGAAGACAAGGCTAATCCCCTAGACGAAGGTATGGAAATTAGCGGAAAGATAATACATATCAAGGCGTGAAATGCAAATAAAAAATAAAAAAATGAGTGGTCAAGCGATTACCTCGGGCGTATAATCCGTCCGCAATATCAAATCCAAATCACTTTTCCTTTTTAATGATTAATTAGGTTGAATGTAACAACTTGGATTGACCTTTTATTCACTCCTCTTAATTGTGAGATATTGCAAATGCTAAGAATTGCCAAAGAAGCGCTGACATTCGACGATGTACTTCTCGTGCCAGCACACTCCACCGTTCTCCCAAACACAGCTGATCTTCGTACTCAGCTGACCAAAAACATTGCACTGAACATCCCAATGATTTCTGCATCAATGGATACAGTGACAGAAGCTCGTCTAGCGATCGCTCTTGCACAAGAGGGTGGTATTGGTTTTATCCATAAAAACATGTCTATCGAACAACAAGCAGAGCAAGTTCGTCTTGTTAAGATCTTCGAAGCGGGTGTGGTGACAGCTCCTGTAACAGTTCGCCCAGATGCTACGATTCAAGATGTCATGGATTTAACTGAGAAACACGGTTTTGCTGGTTTCCCTGTAGTGAGTGATAACAATGAACTGGTTGGTATCATTACTGGCCGTGACGTTCGTTTCGTTACTGATTTAACGAAAAAAGTTGAAGCTGTGATGACGCCAAAAGAGCGCTTAGCGACGGTAAAAGAAGGGGCGTCACGCCAAGAAGTACAAGAACGTATGCATAAAGCGCGTGTTGAAAAAGTACTGGTGGTGAATGATCAATTCAAATTGACAGGTATGATCACAGCAAAAGATTTCCACAAAGCTGAACGTAAACCTCATGCATGTAAAGACGAGCAAGGCCGCCTGCGTGTTGGTGCCGCTGTTGGTGCTGGTGCTGGTAATGAAGAGCGCGTAAAAGCATTGGTTGAAGTGGGCGTGGATGTACTTCTTATTGATTCATCTCATGGTCATTCTGAAGGTGTATTGAACCGTATTCGTGAAACTCGCGCAGCTTATCCTGAACTTGATATTATCGGTGGTAACGTGGCAACAGGTGCAGGTGCTAAAGCACTTATCGAAGCGGGTGTCAGCGCGGTAAAAGTCGGTATTGGTCCTGGTTCTATTTGTACCACTCGTATTGTTACTGGCGTTGGTGTCCCTCAAATTACCGCTATTTCAGATGCAGCCGAAGTTGCAAATGCGTATGGTATTCCTGTGATTGCTGATGGCGGCATCCGTTTCTCTGGCGATATCTGTAAAGCGATTGCTGCTGGTGCATCTTGTGTCATGGTTGGCTCAATGTTTGCGGGTACTGAAGAAGCGCCGGGCGAAGTGATTCTATACAACGGCCGTTCATACAAAGCATACCGTGGAATGGGTTCTCTTGGTGCGATGTCTCAAGGTTCATCAGATCGTTATTTCCAATCAGATAATGCAGCAGACAAGCTAGTACCTGAAGGTATTGAAGGTCGTATCGCTTACAAAGGTCGCTTAAAAGAAATCGTTCATCAGCAAATGGGTGGTTTACGTTCAAGCATGGGGCTAACTGGCTCTGCGACAATCGAAGAAATGCGCACTAAAGCTGAATTTGTACGTATCTCTGGTGCGGGCATGGCTGAATCTCATGTACACGACGTTCAAATTACTAAGGAAGCACCAAACTACCGCCGTGGTTAATCTCTGATTAAAGAGTAATTAACTAGACGTAAACGTTTGCTTTTTCCTTGAAGCTTTGATGAGAGGCGGGTACACTCGCCTCGTTTTCATAACCTATAACCACAGCTCAGAGTAAGAAAATCAACAAGTTTTAGATTTTCACGCTGATTGTAGTATCGAAAGTTGGCGTGAATGACTTAGATTATCCTTAGCTGAGGTGAACGATAAGACTGCCCAAAATGACTAAAAATATTCATGACCAACGTATTCTGATCTTGGACTTCGGTTCTCAATATACTCAACTAGTGGCTCGCCGTGTTCGTGAAATCGGTGTTTACTGTGAACTGTGGAGTTGGGATGTAGAAGAAGCGGATATTCGTGAATTCAACCCAGACGGTATCATTCTTTCTGGTGGCCCTGAAAGTGTAACTGAAGCTAATTCTCCGCGTGCGCCTCAATACGTATTTGACTCCGGCGTTCCTGTCTTTGGTGTGTGCTACGGCATGCAGACCATGGCTGAGCAATTAGGCGGTAAAGTCGCGAGCTCTGATGAACGTGAATTTGGTTATGCTGCCGTTCAAGTCACCGGTGACTCTGCACTGTTTGCTGGCCTTGAAGCTACTCAAGATGTTTGGATGAGTCACGGCGATAAAGTGGTAGAGATCCCTGCCGACTTTACCAAAATTGCCCAAACGGATACTTGTCCTTATGCGGCGATGGCAAATGAAGAGAAAAAATACTACGGCGTGCAATTTCACCCAGAAGTAACGCACACCAAAAATGGTCTGAAAATGCTAGAAAACTTCGTACTGAACGTATGTGGTTGTGAGCGTTTATGGACTGCTGAATCTATCATCGAAGATGCGGTTGCTCGTATTAAAGAGCAAGTGGGTGACGATGAAGTGATTCTTGGCCTGTCTGGTGGTGTGGATTCTTCGGTTGTTGCGATGCTTGCGCACCGCGCAATTGGTGACAAACTAACGTGTGTATTTGTTGATAATGGCTTGTTGCGTTTAAACGAAGCTGAGCAAGTGATGGATATGTTTGGCAACAAATTTGGCCTAAACATTATTCATGTTAATGCGGAACAACGCTTCCTTGACGCGCTAAAAGGTGAGTCTGATCCTGAAGCGAAGCGCAAAATTATTGGTCACGTCTTTGTTGATATCTTTGATGAAGAATCGAAAAAGCTGAAAAATGCAAAATGGCTAGCGCAAGGTACGATTTACCCTGATGTAATTGAATCTGCAGCGTCGAAAACCGGTAAAGCACATGTGATCAAATCTCACCATAACGTAGGCGGTTTGCCGGATGATATGGAAATGGGCTTGGTTGAGCCACTACGTGAGCTATTTAAAGATGAAGTCCGTAAGATCGGCTTAGAGCTAGGTCTTCCTTATAATATGCTTTACCGTCACCCATTCCCAGGTCCTGGTCTTGGTGTTCGTGTTCTTGGCGAAATTAAAAAAGAGTACTGTGATCTACTGCGCCGCGCAGACGCTATCTTTATTGAAGAGCTACACGCTGCTGACCTATACAACAAAGTATCGCAAGCGTTCACGGTTTTCCTACCAGTACGTTCTGTAGGCGTAATGGGCGATGGCCGTAAGTACGATTGGGTTGTATCGCTGCGTGCGGTGGAAACGATTGACTTCATGACAGCGCATTGGGCACATTTACCTTACGATTTCTTAGGTAAAGTTTCTAACCGTATTATTAATGAAGTGAATGGTATTTCTCGCGTGGTTTATGATATTTCAGGTAAACCACCAGCAACTATCGAATGGGAGTAATCCCCCGAAGTTGCATCCTTGTTTACTTAACCTGATGAAAAGTTGATTGATCTCTAAAAGCCTCAAATTCTTTTGAGGCTTTTTTTCGTTTGTCGACAAACATTCCAATGTCAATGTCTTCTCAAGGTAACGGTTGTTCCTTGCGACGAAATCAGTCGCAGTTTGACACTGTGCTTTTAACTTTCACTACCATAGTTCATCTGTCTATCTCTATTGTAGGTGTCATATCTACGGGTAACACAAAGGATCTTATATGTTGAAAATAAAGCACTTAGCGACGCTAGTTTGCTGTACATTGGCGGCAAACAGTTATGCATTCACTATCTTACCTGACCCTGAAAACTCAGCGGGCTATATCGTTTCTAAAATGGATCTTCAAACTGCCGAGCAAACGAAAACCGCTGATCCTATGTATCAGATTTGGGCTCAGGCCTTAGAAACGCGCTCTAATACGATAGTTGAAGCAATCATCCCTGGGCTTGATGCCAACCCGGAAAACGTAAAACGAGTCGAGCGAGTATTTCCTCAATATGAATGGGATTTCCTTACGCAAATGGCTGCTTCTGAATATACGTACACTCGTTTTTTGCGGGCTATCGGTAAGTTTCCTGCCTTTTGCGGCGAGTACACCGATGGGCGAGATTCCGACGCCATCTGTAAAAAATCGATTGTGACGGCTTTCGCTCATTTCTCTCAAGAGACGGGTGGGCATATCGCGAAAGATAATGTTTCCGACAATCCACTAGCACTGGAAGAGTGGCAACAGGCGTTAGTTCACGTGCGTGAAATGGGTTGGTCTGAAGGTCAAAGTGGTTATACAACTGGCTGTGGTCAAAACGACTGGCAAAATGCACGTTGGCCATGTGCAACAGGTCAAGGGTATTTTGGTCGCGGGGCTAAACAACTTTCTTATCACTTCAACTATGGTGCATTTTCTGAAGTGATGTTTGACGGTGACGCAACTGTATTACTCAATAATCCAGGCTTAGTTGCCGATTCTTGGTTGAACCTGGCGTCGGCAATTTGGTTCTTTTTAACTCCTCAAGCACCAAAGCCAGCAATGTTACATGTGATTGACCGAACCTGGACACCTTCACAACGTGAATCAGACGCTGGTATTGGATACGGTTTTGGCACCACCATCAATGTGATTAATGGTGGTATTGAATGTGGTGAACAGAATAAAGATAAAGGTCAGCCTGTTAACCGAATTCGTTACTGGGAAGGCTTAGCCAATCATTATCAAATTCCTGTGGAGTCAGACGAACAAAACACCTGCTGGCAACAAACACCATATGGAAGTCTTAACCTTAATGGCGCGACGGATGTGCTCTATACCAACTGGGATGGCAATTGGAAATATTATTCAGACCGCCCAGGTGGCTACTCCTTTGAATGTGAGCTTGTGGGCTTTCAAACCGCATATTCTGCTCTAGTCGCGGGAGATTACGAGAAATGTGTCACTAATTTCTATGGCTCACACGCTAATTGGCCACAAGTACGAGTAGTTGACAGTATTGACCCAGAAATACCGACTGAACCTCCAGTAGGTGGTATCGCGGCTTGGGACTCTGCAAAAGTCTATAATACTGGGGATAAAGTCAGTTACAAAGGGGCGATCTATGAAGCTAAATGGTGGTCACAAAACAATGAGCCAACTCAAGGTGATCCTTGGAAATTGGTATCCGGTGAAGCTACAGTGCCCACAAATCCAGATCCGCTTCCTTCTACGCCAGTTGAATCACCAGTTGTGACAGAACCTGAGCCTACACCGCCAAGTTCAGATTTCTTTGTATGGCAAGCGGGAGTAACCCAAGCGAAAACTGGAGATAAGGTTACGCACAATGGAAAGTGCTTTGTCGCGAAAAATAATCCGGGAATGTGGGAAACACCAACGCAAAGTAATTGGTTTTGGGATGAAGTGAACTGTCAGTAACTTTTCATTTATCTCTTTTCTATTTGAAGCCGCTACGGTGTTGGCTTACCCCAAATATATAGTTTATGTGTTAAATCAACAGCATGATCTTCCAAGGTCGTGCTGTTTGCTTTTTAAACAACTTAATTACTAAAAGTGGAATCTTAATTTCCGTTAATGTTCTTTCCATTTTTGTATTGCCTCCACTAAAATCCGCGCGTAATTTTTATCAACTTTTTTTAAGGTACTCGCGAATGTCTACTAAATTGGCCAATCCAGCGCCGCTAGGCCTAATGGGTTTTGGCATGACGACTATCCTGCTTAATATCCATAATGCAGGCTTTTTCCCTATAGATTCTATGATTCTCGCTATGGGTATTTTTTACGGCGGTTTAAGCCAAGTTATCGTGGGTATCATGTGCTTTAAACGTGGTGATACGTTTGGTACCACAGCATTCACTTCGTATGGTTTGTTCTGGCTAACACTTGTTGGCTTGATCGTAATGCCATATATGGGCTTACCTGCAAGCCCTGCAAACTTTATGGGTTGGTATCTAGCTCTTTGGGGTATCTTCACTGGTTTCATGTTCATTGGTTCACTGTGTTACCCACGCGCTAAGCAAGTTGTATTTGGTTCACTAACCATTTTGTTTGCTCTATTAGCTGCTCGTGATTTCACAGGTAGTGAACTGATTGGTACGATTGCTGGTTTTGAAGGTATCTTCTGCGGCGCTAGTGCTATCTATTTCGCTATGGCACAAGTGTTAAACAATGAATATGGTCGTGTTATTTTGCCAATCGGTGAGAAGAAAGCGTCTGAGCCTGTTGTTGCTACACAAGAAATTGCAGCGTAATTAAAATACAGAATAAAAAAAGGGGTTAGCTTCGGCTAACCCCTTTTAGTTTCCACTGCCTTTCTTATTTTTTATTTACACTGAAGGTTGTTCAAGAACGGTTGAACTCTCTTCTTCTGCTGTGGGGGCTTTGCCTGTCTTACGCTTGTATTTTCCTTCCCAGTATGTCGCCCCTTTGATGCCTAACTTCACTGGGTTGAAAATGAATTCCTCTACACCTTGTTTTTGTTGTTCTTCATAATCTCTTAGTGCTGCCATCGCCGGTTTAGCCATAAAAAAGATAATGAGGATTCCGACGATATTCAGCCACGCCATTACGCCAACACCGACATCACCCATTGCCCAAGCTAAGTTTGCGGTTTTAACCGTGCCGTAGAATACCGTAGCGATGATCACGACTTTGAGTACAAACATCAAACCGTTAACTTTTAAGGTACGACGAATGTAAGCAATGTTCGTTTCTGCGATGTAGTAGTAAGCCAAGATAGTTGTGAAAGCAAAGAAGAACAATGCAAATGCCACAAACGGTTTACCAACACCAGGAAGTGCACTTTCAATTGCCATTTGAGTAAATACCGGACCGTTGGCACTGATATCGGCTGCTAGGTTTTGAATTAAAAATACGCCTTCTGCACCACCATGAACGTTGTAAGCACCAGTGATAAGAATCATAAATGCGGTAGCAGAACAGACCAATAAGGTATCGATGTAAATAGAGAATGCTTGAACTAAGCCTTGTTGAGCTGGGTGATCAACGCTTGCTGCCGCAGCTGCGTGAGGGCCAGTACCTTGGCCAGCTTCGTTTGAATAAACACCACGTTTTACACCCCAGCCAATTGCCGCACCTACGCCTGCCATTGGTGTGAACGCATCACCAACGATCATTGCGAAGATTCTTGGCACTTCACCAATATTAAGCAAGATGATAACAAATGCTGTGATGATGTAAGCCAATGCCATAAATGGCACCACAAACTGGGTAAAGCTTGCAATACGTTTTACGCCGCCGAAAATGATAAATGCCAAAATGATTGAAACAACGGTGCCAGTAAAGATTTTAGCAAAAGTGAAAGTACCGATTGCCGTTTCAATAATAGGGCCTGGTCCAAATGCGGCTTCTACTGCATTACCAATACTGTTTGATTGCACGCCTGGAAGCAGTACACCACAGGCAAAAATGGTTGAGATAGCGAAAATCCACGCATACCATCTTTGCCCCATTGCTTTTTCGATGTAGTAAGCTGGTCCACCACGGAACTCGCCTTCATCTTCTTCTTTGTAGATCTGCGCAAGTGTTGATTCTGCATAAGCCGTTGCCGCGCCAAAAAATGCGACCACCCACATCCAGAACACGGCACCAGGGCCACCAAAACCGATAGCGGCAGCAACACCAGCGATATTACCAGTACCTACACGACCTGAAAGGGAAACGGCTAACGCTTGGAAAGACGAAATGCCTTTAGTCGAACTTTTACCGGAAAGAAGTAGACGCCACATTTCAAAAAAGTGACGAACCTGAACAAATCGGGTCACAATCGAGTAGAACAAACCTGCGCCAAGGCATAAATAAATTAATGCCGGACTCCAGATTATCCCATTCAAAAAATCAACAAATGACTGCATAAGCATTTCCCTGTTATTAGTAGTTTTAGTGATGTTGTGTTTGTTTTTGTGAACGACATATTAATCTTTTTGTAACTCAATTGTTAATTTATTTATCTGTAAATAATCAGTAGCGTGACAATGAACACAAAATATTATTAATAGGATGAAAATTAGATAGGTTTATTAGAGTTAGCTAAAATTTCAGCGTATTGAGGCTTTTCACCCTAAAGGATGAGAAGTAAATCCTTTAGGGTGAATAATTATATGGGTTGGCTCTTTGGCTGGTTTTTAATGAAAGGTTGGAGTTTTATGCTGTTAATGTTGAGTGTAGCGCGACATGTTCAGATCAATGGTCTCTAAATGACATTCTTTGTTGCTCATAATGTCAGCCAATAATTGGCCAGAGCCACACGCCATGGTCCAACCGAGCGTTCCATGGCCGGTATTGGTGTAGAGATTATCAAACGGTGTTTTGCCAATGATTGGCGTACCATCCGGAGTCATGGGTCTAAATCCGGTCCAGAATTCAGCACGAGCGAGATCACCGCCTTGAGGGAAAATATCACGAATTACCATTTCAATTGTCGCTTTGCGAGCTGCGGGAAGCGCAGGGTCAAATCCAGCCAATTCTGCGGTACCAGCGACACGTATACGGTCATCAAAACGTGTCATCGCCACTTTATAGGTCTCGTCCATCACTGTTGAGCGCGGTGAAAGCGCTTCATTAATGATGGGAACAGTCAATGAATAGCCTTTGACCGGATAAACCGGAAGATGAATGCCTAACGGTGAGAGTAACTCAGTCGAGTAGCTGCCCATTGCTATAACATAACGATCAGCTTTTAGTTCGCCTTTATCGGTTTGGACACCAGTGATCTTTTTGCCTTCTATATTGAGTCGTTCAATATGGGTATCAAACTGGAATTGCACGCCATTATTTTTTGCAAGCTCGGTGAGTTGTTGGCAAAACAGATAACAGTCTCCTGTTTCGTCATCTGGCAGGTATAACCCACCACGCAGTTTATTGCTTATCGGAGCCAATCCCGGCTCTTGTTTGATACAACCGTTTACATCTAATAACTGGTAGCGAATGCCACTTTCTTCGAGCAACTTGATGTCTTTCGTTATTGCTTGTAACTGTTTATCGGTTCTAAAGATTTGCAAAGTACCTTGCTGGCGACCTTGATATTGAATGTGGTGCTTTTTATTGAGATCGGCCAAGCAAAGGCGACTGTAATTTGCGATAGCGAGCATACGTGCTTTATTGGTGTTGTAGCGATCCAACTGGCAGTTTAAAAGCATCTTACCCATCCAGGATAATAATTTAGGGTCTACGGATGGCTTTATTTTTAATGGAGCGTGTTCTTCAAACAACCATTTCAACGCTTTTTGAGGAATACCCGGTGCAGCCCAAGGTGAAGAGTAACCATAAGATATTTGTCCTGCATTGGCAAAGCTGGTTTCCTCTGCACTTTTTGCTTGGCGATCAATGACAGTGACCTGATGACCTGCTTGAGATAGATACCATGCACTGGTGAGCCCTACCACACCACTGCCTAATACGATCACATCCATTGCTTGCTCCTAAGATAGTTGTTGCACGTAGTTTTATTGCTTTACCTTTTATTAACAATCGATATAAATTATCACCAGTGTTTAGAATACCTATAAGCAAGAGCGATGAAAGGTAATACCTTATCCATATTGTCGACATTTGTGAAAGTGGCGCAATACAGCAGTTTTAGTGAAGCAGCAAAGAGTTTACATTTAACGACAGGAGCTATTAGTCAGCAGCTTCTCCAGTTAGAGCAGCAGATCGGTTTTAAACTATTTGAACGGCATTCTCGTGGCATTCGCTTAACTGACGAAGGACGAACGCTTGCTAGAGTGGTGGAGCAGAATATTCAAGATATTGAAAGTACTATTGCCTCTCTTAATCAAAGTCGAAATATTAACGAAATCAAACTGAAGTCAACCCCATCATTTGCATTTAAATGGCTTGTACCTCGTCTAGAAAACTTCCATAGAAAACATCCAGAGATCCAAATTCAAATATTCGCTGAGGGAGCGCTGGTAGACAGTGACCGACGAGACTACGACTTAGCGATTGATTACGGGCCATTGCCCTACAAAAAAATGAACGCGGAACTGCTATTTGAAGAGTACCTGCTACCAGTGATGAGCGCAGCCTACCTGCAAGCTCATCCACACTTACAGCATAGTCATTATCAGCAAGAAAGCTGGGATAGTGTCGTGCTACTGCATGATGCGATGCCGTGGGCAAATGCGTCGCGAGATTACGAATGGCTTTATTGGGCGTCAGAAATGGGGGTAGACATAGCGACTCAACAAGGTCATTTTTTCAATCGTACTGATATGGCGATGTCGGCCGCAGAAGCCGGAGTTGGAGTTGCGATGGCTAGAATGGCATTGATTGATCAAGAACTGACACAACGACGTCTTGTAACACCCTTTAAGCCTATTGCTGCGAATGCAGGGTACTTTTTGATTTCTCACACTCAAAACCATAGTGTCCATGTTTTTGTTGAGTGGCTTAAGGAGCGTATTTCACTTCGATGTTCAAATTAACTGAAAGTCTTCAGCAAATTTATTGAGATCTCTCATGGTCTATTTAGCGGTAAACTGCAAAAAAATGAGAGGAATTCAATATGTTTCATGCTCATGTTTATTTCGATTTAGCACAAAAAGATAAAGCTCAACAATTGCAGCGGAAAATTGCCCAACAACGTCTGGATATTCGCGTGATGTTTCCATTAGTGCCAATGATGGTCGGTCCTCATCTAAAACCTATGTTTGAGCTGCATTTTTCAGACAATAGTGATGGTTTTATTGAATGGTTAGATGAACACCGCGAAGGGTTAAGTGTACTGATTCATCCGATATCTGGAGATGATATTTATGACCATTCAGATCATCAAGTTCAATGGCTTGGTGATGTGCTTGGCGTTAATTCCAGCGTATTACGCTAGCTATTTTTGAGTAATATCCCTGATATGAAAATATTTTTGATTGTTAAAACACTTAAAAAGTGAGGCTTTCAGTGCAGATCTTCTCTTGTTTTAGAATAAAAAGGATTTGCCTATCAAACTAATAGTTACATTGAGTTAGTGCTTTATTCCTATCTTGCCTAGTCTATAACCAACGCAGCAAACAACTAAACATGCTTTTGTTGAAAGCAAGATGGTATCCCTGTTGATTCCAATCAATGAATGACAGTATTCGCCTCGCTGAGCGATCGCATTGATATAAGGTTGTTTCACGTTTATTGCTTTAAGCCTAATGCAATGAAAAATAAAACATTTTTTGTGCGTGCTTATTGTTTAATTTATACAGTGTCAGCCGCAGTAATGCGAAGCAAGGAGAAAAGAATGGAGAATAAAGCTATGGGATCCGGTGGTAAATGCCCAGTCATGCACGGGGGCGTTACCTCTGCTGATTTATCCAATATGGACTGGTGGCCGAAGGCACTTAATCTCGACATCCTGCATCAACACGATCATAAAACTAACCCTATGGGTGCAGATTTCAACTACCGTGAAGCACTGAAAAAGCTGGATGTTGATGGATTGAAAAATGACCTGAAAGCACTGATGACCGACAGTCAAGAATGGTGGCCCGCAGACTGGGGACACTATGGTGGCTTGATGATCCGCATGGCGTGGCACTCTGCGGGGACATATCGTATTGCCGATGGCCGCGGAGGCGGCGGTACTGGCAGCCAGCGTTTTGCTCCACTTAATTCATGGCCTGATAACGCAAACCTAGATAAAGCTCGTCGTTTGCTATGGCCGATCAAACAAAAATATGGCAACAAAATTAGCTGGGCTGATTTAATTCTTTTGGCAGGAACGATAGCGTATGAGTCTATGGGGCTTAACACATTTGGTTTTGCGTTTGGTCGCGAAGATATTTGGCACCCAGAAAAAGACACCTATTGGGGATCTGAAAAAGAGTGGCTTGCGCCCAGTGGTTCAAAAGACAGCCGTTATTCGGGCCAACGTGATTTAGAAAACCCACTTGCCGCAGTGATGATGGGCCTTATTTACGTTAACCCAGAAGGGGTTGATGGCAATCCTGACCCACTCAAAACCGCTCAGGACATGCGTGTGACTTTCGCTCGGATGGCCATGAACGATGAAGAAACTGTGGCATTAACAGCCGGTGGACACACAGTGGGTAAAGCACATGGTAATGGCGATGCCGCTAACCTCGGAGCTGAACCAGAAGGCGCTGAAATTGAAGAACAAGGTTTAGGGTGGAACAACCATGTGCAGCGTGGCATTGGCCGTAATACGGTGACCAGTGGCATTGAAGGGGCGTGGACAACTAATCCAACTAAATGGGATAACGGCTACTTCTATTTATTGTTTACTTACGATTGGCAACTGAAAAAAAGCCCAGCCGGTGCGTGGCAATGGGAACCGATTGACATTAAAGAGGAAGATAAACCGGTTGATGTTGAAGACCCAACTATCCGTTATAACCCGATCATGACCGATGCGGATATGGCGCTGAAGATGGATCCGGAATACCGCAAGATCGCCGAACGTTTTTACAAAGACCCTGCGTATTTCGATGATATGTTTGCTCGCGCTTGGTTCAAACTGACTCACCGTGATATGGGGCCAAAAACGCGTTATTTTGGCCCAGATGTGCCGCAAGAAGATTTCATTTGGCAAGATCCAGTGCCAACAGGCAACAGCAATTACGATATCGATGCAGTTAAAGCCAGTATTGTTGCTAGTGGTTTGAGCATCAGTGACTTAGTGAGCACTGCTTGGGACAGCGCCCGAACTTTCCGCGGCTCAGATAAACGTGGTGGGGCTAATGGTGCGCGTATCCGCTTGGCTCCACAAAAAGATTGGCAAGGTAATGAGCCAGAAAGGCTCAGCAAAGTGCTGACTGTGCTGCAAGGCATAGCTACAGAAGCCGGTATTAGTGTCGCTGATACTATTGTGCTGGCTGGTAATGTTGGCGTTGAAATGGCAGCCAAGGCTGCGGGTGTCGATGTTAACGTACCTTTTGCGCCGGGGCGTGGTGATGCCACACTTGATCAAACTGATATTGAATCGTTTGATGTGCTTGAACCGCTTGCCGATGGTTTCCGGAATTGGTTGAAGCAAGATTACGCTGTAAACCCAGAAGAGATGTTACTCGACCGAGCTCAATTAATGCGCCTTACCGCGCCAGAAATGACCGTATTGATTGGTGGATTGCGAATGCTCGGTACAAACTATGGCGGCAGTCAACATGGAGTATTGACAGACCGTGTTGGGGCGTTGACTAACGATTTCTTCGTTAACCTCACCGACATGAATTACACTTGGAAGCCAACAGGTCGTAACTCTTACGATATGGTTGAGCGTAAGAGCGGTAAAATAAAATGGACAGCGACTCGTGTTGATCTGGTGTTTGGCTCAAACTCCATTTTGCGCTCATACGCTGAAATTTACGCGCAGGACGATAACAAAGAGAAGTTCGTCAAAGACTTTGTCGCTGCTTGGACCAAAGTCATGAACGCCGATCGCTTCGACGTGTTGTAAGCTATCTCCACTCGGTAATCTTGATATTAAGGCCCTCTTAGCGAGGGCCTTGTTGTGCCTCGGTTTTCTATCTAAATGGCTTGTTTATAAAAGACTGGTCCCTAAAAAACGAGTGTTTCCAAAAACAGACGGAACCTAAAAATAGATGGTATCTAAAAAATAGAGGGCATCTAGGAAGCATCACACAGCGATATATTTTATTGTAATTCCAAGTGCGCTAGTGTTTTGAAGTGCTTGAAGGTTTCGCATTGTGACAGATTTTTGCCTAATTTTTTATTAATCAGCACTTGGAAAAGATCATACAGCCCCATTGCCTCTTCATAGTCATATTTACTTAAGGCGAGGAAAAAGATCAGATAGGCTTTTTCACCATTACCCCATTCAATTCCACGCGGTGCAGCGACGGTGTAAACCATCGAACGTTTAGCAAATAGTTCAATGGAGTGAGGTAGAGCAATGTATTCTCCCACCATGGTCGAAACCAAACTCTCTCTTTCTTGCAGTGAGGCTCGGTATCCTTCTTCTACCAACTCAATCGATTCAAGGTGTGAGCAAACCTGCTCAAAGAGTTGTGATTGCTCAATGACGTCATCAAGGTAGAGAAATTGAGCTTTGGAAAAATACTTATCCAAAAGATAAGAGTGCGTGCGATCAACCAACACTTGTTTGCCCAGTTCTTCCAATTGATGTTGGGTAGGGAAGGGGTCAACCACAAAGCTCTGAATCTCTCTATTGGCTAAGGGCATGGTGGTAATAATGAGGTCCGCTTGCGTGGCATCAGCGGTGATCAATTGTTCAGGGGAATAAACC
This sequence comes from Vibrio sp. S12_S33, assembly GCF_963889785.1. Classification (NCBI taxonomy): domain Bacteria; kingdom Pseudomonadati; phylum Pseudomonadota; class Gammaproteobacteria; order Vibrionales; family Vibrionaceae; genus Vibrio; species Vibrio sp. S12_S33. The sequence continues at coordinate 24,814 of NZ_CAWPQZ010000029.1, forward strand.
GTTTTCATATCTAATTGCGGATACTGGCGGCGGATGATCGCTTCTAGCCCAAGTGTCGCGGCATTACCTGCATCGCAATACAGGAGTGCTTTGGGAGTACGGTGACCTAAATGATAATTACGTTCAAGTCCCACACCAATGTGAATCACAAGATAGCCTATTTCGTGTAGTGTCATGCAGTAACCGGTCTCTCTGATCCAGTCTGCGATGGCCGATAAGGTAATGCTGTAAGCGAGTGGGTAGTGCTGTTTGATATGGTGGGCCAATGGATTAATTGTGGCGACATGATGTTTGAGACGAATAATCATATGGCAGACGTGGTTGTGAAGATCGCGGCGTAATCGCGCATCGTCACGTACATCGTAAGGATAATTTTGATAGATATAATCAAAGATGTGAGTGACTAGAGCATTGGCATCATGTTGTACACCTTGACTAATGAGTGCTTGATTCGTCGCAATTCTCGCTTGAATATGAATCGCCAAGGCGGCAATTTCATGGCTATTGGCAGGTAATAACATTGGTAGCGCAGAAAATAACGCGTTGGCAACTGGTTGCATCGTTTCATGAACATCATCTTTAGAAAATTCCGTAAGCTCTTTGTCACACGCGAGCCTGTGCAGTGTGACGGCGGCATAAATGGTTAACCAACGCAGCCCAATATCATTGATATAGAGTGTATGGTTGGTCAACACTTCACGAAAGCGTGCTGCGAAAATTTTCTGAGATTTTTCAGGAAAGATCGTACTAATAAAGCCCAGAGCTTGTTTTGTCTCTTTTTGTTCGATGTAGATAAGTTGTGTTAAACGGGATCGAATCGCCATTTCTGGGCCTTGGATCAGCATGCCCAAACGAGGTTTACTTTCAATCGATAAACCAAACGTGGCCAGTTGGCTGCGTACATCAACCATATCATTTTGAATTACGGTGCGGCTTAGATTCCATGTCTCGGCCAATTCGTCAATTTTTACGCCTTGTTCTGCCGTCAATAGCAGCACTTGAATCTGAATGATGCGCTCTTTACTGGTCCTTGGAATCGTTTCTGCATTTTGCATCCTCGACAAAAAATGCTCGAAAGTTGACGGGTTGTAAATATTGAGTTGGTAACCGGAACCGCGCTGGTGGAGAAGATGTGCGCCATGATTGACCATCACATTATTGAGCAGTGCGACATCGGTGCGTATGGTACGTGTCGAAACATTAAGTCGTTGCGCAAGTTCGTCCTGAGTCAAAGGTGAGGCGGATACAGCATCCAATAAATGAATAAGGCGAGGGTGTGGTAGCTTATACATCATCGATTCCCATTCCAGCATGAACAGCGCTATCTAAAAGGTAAAATGCAATAAAGGTAATAGATAACCAGCGCTTTGTTATGCCGGAGCATGTGCTCCGGCGTCGGTGTTATGAATGTGCCAATCGTTTTTTAGTAATGGCCAGCAAGGTTTTCACATCCTCGGGGCGAGTATGTCCAGTCTGCTCATCGATGATTGAGCTATAAATGTGTGGAATGACTTTTTCGACCCCAGCATCGAGAGCGATGCGTAAGATCTCTTCAAAGTTATTTAGATCAATACCACCGGTCGGCTCTAACCAAAAGTGGTGACGAGCACAGGCGTTGGCAACTTCTTGGTACTCAGCTTTGTATTTTAGCCCCTGCATTGGGAAAAATTTGACCGAGCTGCAGCCCATATCTTGCAGCATGGCAATCGCCGTATCAACGGGAACTATTGCCTCTTCCATACCAGAACTTTTCGGGCCAGTTGAGATTTTAACTAAGCCAACAGTGCCTGATGGTGAAATCAAACCATTCACGATAGTGTGATTTTGACCTAGAGCTTGACGCGTAGCCCCCACACCAGTAAAGACTTGATTGACATGTTGAGGCTGCAGTATCCCGGCTAAAGCCGTCACCATATCCGATTGTTTGGGATCCCCTGCGCCAAGGCCAATGGATAAGGCATTATCAATTTTTTTAGCGCATGCTTTCATATCAGCCGCTGCGCTTGCGGTATCTGGGTAATCTTTCGATAGCATACCAACCAACACATGGCCTTCTGCGGCTTGGTGGACTTCAATCGCATTATGATGAGAGCCTGCCAGCACATTGAGACATACACGGCCAGCGTAAAAATTAGGGCTTAAAGACATTCTAATGACTCCTGATTCAGTTGGTTCATGGCGCTAAGAATAAGTTCAAGTTGGTGGGATGAAACGCTACGTACATCAAATTCCACCGAACCTTCATTGGATTTGTAAGCGCGGCAGTAAATGGCAGGGTTACCATTTTTGAGGCGAGTGACGGCTTGATTGGCGCTCATACCAAATTTTTTGGCATTAAAACTCACTTCTGCGCGTGCGATATCTCGGCCTGCGCTATCCCAAACCACGCGCGCGTTTATCCCTTCAATACGGTTTAACCCTTCAATCAATGGTGTCATTTTATCCACCATTTGTTGGCCTGTTTCTTGTTGACGGTTTAAGTATAGTTCAATGGCATGTGTTAGGCCTAAAATGCCTTCTTTACCGACTTTCATAGCACGGCCAATACCTGCAGATTGCTGCTTAACCCATTCCACATACTGATGTTTCCCAATCACCAAACCGCTGGTTGGGCCTTCAATCGCTTTCGCACCACTGTAGATCACCAGATCGGCCCCTTGTTGATAATAGAGTTGTAGATCCTCTTCTGCTGCCGCATCAACAATCAGCGGGAGCTGGTGGTCTTGAGCCACTTTTGCCGCTTGTGTCACGGTTAACATGCTTTTTTGTACACAATGGTGCGATTTAATATAGAGAATGGCGGCGGTATTGGGGGTGATCGCCGCGGCTAATTGTTCTGCGCTGCATTCATTAGCCCAACCGGCCTCAATCAGGTTACCGCCGCCAAGATTTACCATGGTGCCAACCGGGGCTCCATAATTTACGTTATGCCCTTTTGGGATCACAATATCCGTTGCGATCGAGTGCGTTTTTGCATGCAGATGCTCAAGAAGATAAAGGTTATCGCGTACAATGACTGCTGCGATACTCTGTGCAATCCCCGCCGAAGCACATGAGACCACGACTGCATTTTCAACCTGTAGCAAACGAGCAATATACTGACCGGTTTTGTTCACCAACTCGCTCATTTCAAAGTAGTTATTCATCCCAAAACAGACGCTTTGCTCTACTTCCGGTTGCGGAGTGGAAACACCAAGAGCTGTCATACGGCCGGATGCGTTGATCACCTGTTTCAAGTGATATTTTTCAAGAATGGAAGACATAATACTGTTGTCCTTGTTCAGTCAATACAAGCTTACCGTCAATGATGGCAGCAAGAGGCGTAAATTTCTGTTGTCCAGTTCGATGCTGGTAATGAGTATCGGTATAGTTAACCGACACTTTATTGATGGTGTAGAGCGTCAAATCGGCATCATAGCCTGCAATTAAGTACCCCTTTTTGGGTAAGCGAAGTGCTTGCGCTGCTTGACTCGTCACGCGATCAATGATCTGCTCATGAGACAATCCGAGCGTAAAAAACATCGACATCAGGTGGGCAAGCCCATAAACCGGGCCATTGAGCCGGTTCTTACAGTAAATGTCAGAACTGATCGTATCTGGCAGAATCCCTTGTGCGATTGCCTGCTCAGCCACTTCAAAACTGAAACTGGCACTGCCGTGGCCGATATCAAGTTTCATACCTCGAGCCCTGGCTTGCTGAACGCTGCTTTTTATTTCCCCATGACAATCAAGGATGCGGTTAGGCTTGCCATTAAAGCAGTGAGTGAGAATATCGCCTTTGCCCAGCAGAGCGACAATCTCATCCAAATCTGGCGGCGCATTACCAACATGCACCATCAATGGAACGCAGTTGCATTGCTGCTGTAATGCTTTGGCTGCGTGAAGTGGCATTAAGCCATTGTGACCCACAACACTACCGCTCATGCGTGCTTTTAAGCCGACAATGAATTCGGGATGACGAAGCAGGGCTTGCTTTGCGCTATCCAAATCAATGTCGTTGGTATCTGCCAGTTCATTTTGGCGCAACAAACCAATTTTCGAAATGTTAAGTAGAGCGCGCACATGGGTTGTGCATTGCGCTGCAAGTTGTGCAAAATCATCCACATCGTTTGCGCCAGTGCTGCCCGCATCAATGACAGTCGTCACACCACCTGACACCCCAATGTTATCGGGGTGGTCGTTATAAATAGGCGAGTTCGGATAGCAGTGAGTGTGGCCGTCAATCCAACCAGCACTCACAAAAACGTCATGATCTAAATCGATGGTCTGTCTTGCCAATAAACCAACAAGATCGCCCACCGCCGCTATTTTGTTGCCTTGAAGGGCGATATCAATAGTACCCCCACTTGCTTGTTGAGCATTTTTGATCAGGATGTCATACATAATTCGTCATCTCACGCTCTTCGCTCATCGGTGCGAAGAGCGATTATCAATAGAATTTAAACTCCAGTTTGTTTTACAGTGCGATAGGAAAAATAGTCCCTAACGCCATCGCTCCGAGAATTGCCCCACCAGTAATTGGTTTACCCCACACATAGAAAATCAATGCGCCGATCAGAGAGCCTATCCCAATTGGGATGGAAGCGGCCATTGCAGATAAAATGATCAATGGTCCAAGAAAACGGCCAGAGCTATTGCCTGCCCCCATCATCACATCAGCCCCGTAAGTTGAATCGCTTTGGTTGATGGTGAATTTACGTGCCAGCACAATTAAGCCACCAATCGCCAAACCAGCGAGCATGCCTGTGATTAACGAAGCCGTGAAATTTTCAAGAGGATAAACAATACCAGCACCTAGCAATAAGGCCGGAATCCCTAAACCCACACCAGTTTGCACCGCACCACCGATATCCAAAATGCCCACGAGCGAACCTTCAATGATGCGTGCAAACAGAAAGCTTGCACCAAAAGCTGCAACCGCACCGTAAGCCCCTGTATCCATCCCTGCTCGTAGCATGGAAACAAACGCCACTTCATTAAAAGCACCGACACCGTATAAGTAGTACATGTGCGTTCCGGCAAAGACTCCGGCTGAAAGCAGGCCCACGAAAATAGGGAAAGACCAGTCGGCATACCAAAAGTTGTGTTTCATTTTTTCGTCCATTGTCAGCTCCTTATTTGCCATTGATCATGAGATGGATATTTTCAAGCCACAAAGGAGCTTGCATATGAAAAGCTTCGATAAATTTTATGTCGAACCCGCGGAAGAAAGCACTTAACGCAAACAGTGCAATAATCGCCGTCATCATGATCTGGGTCACTTTGTTCCAACCACTCTCTTCAACACCTTTACCAATCAAAATACCCAGCACCAAACCTGGAACAGCGTTGCCCATGATCATTTGCGCTAAACCACCAAAGATAGTGGCCCAAAAGCCCGATTTCTTACCCGCTTCAATTGCTGCTAGCCAGAAAATAACTGGCATGGCGGTATTCACCAATAAGTTTGCCGCTGGAACTAATACCTTTACCGCAGTGACTTGCAGCGCCGCAGGAACGGCAGCCGCTGTTGAGTTAAGAAATGCAACTACAATCGCACCGATGATGGCGCACGCAATGCCCATTCGTTTTGGATTATGCAAGGTAGTGGCAAGGTCGCGGTTTTTTGTCATCAGCGCCGCCGCGCCCCAGTTAGGAATTATGCGGTGGTCAACATCTTGAGTGAATGCCCCTGCCGCAACCGTTGAGGCCCAAGCATTAAAGAAGAACCCAAGCCCAAAAGAGAAGTGAGAGGCAGGGTCACCTTCACACGAGTTCAACTCTCCCAGAGTACGAAATGCGCCCATACCTTGGATGGTTGGTGCATGGAACATCCTTGCGGCACCTACACCAACGCCGATACCGACTAAGCCACCAATGATGATGGACTTAAAGAGAATGATAAGAAACATATCAGGGATCCTTATAGTGATCTGTTAATGTTTGAAATCGACCTGTTCCACATCGATGTGGGTCAGGTTGACCGTAACCTCTAGCTTGACGCTGTACTGACGTCGATCTCTTGCAAGAAAGAAGAAAAGGAATTTCTCTCGCTTTACTTTCTCTTCTGCTTGCAAAACGTTGACGTCTAACGGCTCAATCCGAAGGAGAACTTTTGTGTTATTCTTAAGCAACGTGGGCTGTATTTGGTTTAACGCAGCGGCAAAAGCCTGTTGCTTTGTTTCGCCTTTACCACTCACGGTTACCTTAGTGGTTAACTGCTCTTTCATGCTTTGACGCCATGCTTAACCACAAACGCCTTCACCAGTTTTTCGCCCAGCTCTTCTTTATCCATAAAGCCGAAACCCAAAACCACACAGCCTTCATTGATCGCGGTTATCCCTTCCTCAACAGAGCGCATTCCATAACGGCATTGATAGCCATATTTTGTTTGCGCAGTGATAGCACCTGCGCCGCCACTGCCGCAAAAAGAGATCCCCAAATCGGCTTGCTGCTGATGCATGACATCTCCTAATTTCATATCTGCTGCCATGCCGGGAATAACGGTCACTTCAGCGCCTGCAGCTTGAGCACCAGCTCCCACTTTTTGACCTTTGCCCATGCGATCACCAATAACTACTTTGATTACTGACATGTTGTATCTCCTGTTGTTGGGTTTAATTCGTTTTCTTTAGCTACTTCAAAATGTACCGAAAGTAGATGCGCTTCTTCATAAGCGAGGTTCTCTATCCAACGACACACTTGCTCGGCCAAGGTGAAACAAATGGGAGATATTTCATCAAACATCTCCATATCGAGTTCAGGTAACGATTCACCGCTAAACGACCGCCAAACCATCGCTTTGATATGTGTTTCTAGCATTTTTTTCTGCAGCGAATCGGGGTAGATAGCGTGTGAATTAAGTAAGGTAATGGCTCGTTCTGTGAGTGACAAACCAAGCTCTATAATCTGTGCATCATCCATACTAATGGGTTGAGAGTTTTGCACCGTTCGATTCTCCAAATGTTTAGCTTGGAGAAGAAAATAGCGTAAAAGGGATCAAGGGTGGATAAGCCTTATTTCCACTCTCAAGTGGAAATAAACCGTGGTCAGTGACATTTGAGCGGTTTTATGTGATGTGTGAATAATATTTATGGGAGTAAATGCGCTGAAAAGGTGATTTGAATCGATATTTTAAGCGCAAATTTATCGTCTTTTTATTTGCTGTCCGTCACAAAAATACTGGTGGTTACTTTGGTTTTATGTTTGTTTCTCGAGTCGGGCATCAGGAAGCACGCAATATTAGGGAGGATAGCTTTGAGAGGAAAGCATGTGTTTCATCACTAAAAATCATACTAAGATCGACATTCACAATTTTATGCATTACATCATTAATCTCAGGGTTTTAATATTATTAAAATTGGAATCAAGATCAGAGAAGTACTGTGATCTTACTTTTAAATATGTATGGCTATGAACACGTTACTTAAGTCCAGTATCGAACATAATACTAATCTGAGATCGGTTTAAGCCATCGCCATCAACCCAGACTTTTCAGTATTGGTGATGTTGAGTGATGGCTTTTCTGGTTTTAAACAGTAAGTGATTAAGCCACCAAGCAAGTTCAGCATGAATCCATGTAAGCTACGATGACGAGAATGTTCTATCTGAGATATATTCTTCAGTTGGTCATTTATCGTCTCGATAATGAACCGTTTCGACAACATCGCTCAATCCCAAGCCGCTAGAACTTTTCGCTTCATGTTCTTTCGGTGCGTTGTTATCAGTGTAATGCCATCTTCTTTTAAATCTTCAGTGAGCGCTTTACTGATATAGCCTTTATCAGCATAAAGCTTGTCGAATAGTCCCTTTGATAACTCACGAACAGGTTTCCTATCATCAGTATTAGCTGGTGTAAGTTTGGCCGCAACAATATCACCAAGGTAATTTGTGATGATGTGAAGTTTAAAACCGTAAAACCAGCCCATCGTACCTTTACCTCTTGCTGCTGTCCCTTTAAACACTTTGTGCCTTGGGATACGTAAGTTATGGCAGATTTTGATGCTGGTAGAGCCAATAAATTCAATACCAGCAGGCTCTCCTTTCACATGAGTGAAGAAAGAGCTTAAAGGAATGAGCACTGATGACATAACTTCAAGAAAGCGTGTATGGCTCAGTAGCGCAGGAAATTCACTTTTGTGATATCGGTGAATAATGCTGAGGTAGAAGTTCTTGAAATCGCGTTGATGTGACATATGAAAAGCAATAATGATGGTCATTATTTCACTCTCAGACATGCGTCCTTTACGGTTCCGCTTGCGTTCACCGTTTTCAAGTTGGAGTTTTTGCCATTGAGGAAGAAAAGCCTTACAAAAGTCATCGACATGGCAAAATAAGTCTACTAATTTATGCATAGCTGGTTCCTTGCGATTATTCTCTCTTAAGAGCTGATCGCAGAACCAGCTTTTAGTTCACTTCTACTTTTATCCCGGGTTCAGGTTAATACTACCTTTGTAGCCGATGTTAATCTTTATCGCGTTTTTATCAGGTGACAGGTTGACAGTACGTGTATTTGTAATTGCGCTCACGTTATGGCAGTTGAGTTACTGCCCATGTTCAACTCACCCTCTATTGTGTTGTGTGTCAACAAGCCCTGTAAAAGTGTGATCTATTAAGGATTTTTCTTCTTTCATTCTAAAGTTATCATCAATTAGGCAGATACAAGATAACGTAGTTACATTATATCTAGCTTTGACAGATAGGCTAAAAATACAGTTTGTATTGGCTTAAGGGGCGAAAGGCTTAGCGCTCTGTCGTGAGCATCACATTGAATTATACCGAGATAATTGAAATGAAAAGAATCATATTATTAGCCATTTGCGCTATGTTTGGTATTGCTGTCGTGGCAAGTATGGCATCAACGTACCTAATTTCGAGTCGGAAAATCGATGACATCATCTTAAACAAATCCCAAGTTCAAGCTGAGTTTTTGGCGGAAAATGCAAGTTATATTTTGGAGAACTCAGCAAATCCAATGCAAGATTTACAATCGCTCGTTGAGGATTTGAAACAACGTTCAGACGTAACCTATGCTATCGTAATCGATAGCAATGTGATGGCTGTTGCCCACAGTGATAAGCAAAAGCTGAACAAAACCTACAAGGATAACTATACCGTTGAAGGCGCAACCAAGGGAGTGCAACAGTATTCTAAATGGTATGCTGATGTCCAGAAAGTATGGGTGTTTGATATTATGTCGCCGATTTACGTGGATGGTCAACTGTACGGTACTTTTGATATTGGTATTCCTATTACAGAAGTGAGTCAAGCGACGAATGGAATTATTACTTACCAACTGATTTCCATGGTGGTGATCTTCGTTCTGTGTGTTTTGGTTCTATCACTCTTGCTAAACAAGTTGATGAGACCGCTTTCTGCGCTTAAGGATGCTCTGCAAGATATCTCGAAAGGTGATGGAGACTTAACGGTTCGTTTGCCTGCAAAAGGTAACGACGAAGTTGCACAAATTTCTTCGGCATTTAATGTGTTTGTTGGCAAAGTACATGAAATTATTACACAAGTCGTAAATACTGGTGTGGAGCTGAATGGCTCTGCTGTTGCACTGCGTGGACAATCTCAACAATCGCTTGCAAGGGGAGAAGAGCAGAATGAGCAAACCATGCTGGTTGTTACGTCTATGAACGAAATGATTGCGACGGTCAACGAAATTGCAGCAAATGCTGCTGGTGCAGCAAGTGCTGCTGGTGTAGCAAGTAACGAGACTCAAGATGGCTACAAGACGCTAGAAAGAACCAAGACGGCGATGGCGAATCTTGAAAACGAGATGAATAGCACTTCCAACATTATCGTGAGTCTTGCGGACAATACTCAGTCGATTGGTAGCATTCTCGAGGTCATTAGAGGGATCTCTGAGCAAACGAACCTATTAGCGTTAAATGCCGCTATTGAAGCTGCGCGCGCAGGTGATGCGGGACGAGGTTTCGCAGTAGTGGCAGATGAAGTTCGTAATCTTGCAACTAAAACGGCTCAGTCCACCGATGAAATTGATAATATGATCCACCAGTTGCAAACTGAAGCTCAAAGTGCGGTTAATTCAATGAATAATAGTAGGACTCTTATTGAAGAAGGCACGGCAGAAACAGAGCTAGCTCGACAAGCACTAGAGGCAATTGCTGATCAAGTGACCACTATTTTGGATATTAACACTCAAGTGGCAACGGCAACAGAGCAACAATCGACGGTAGCAAATGAAATTAACATGAATATGGATACGGTCAGCCACTCCGTGAAAAATGCGTTAGCGGCGAGTGAACAACTGGAAGAGTCAAGTCAACAACTTGCGGAATTATCGAGAACACTCGATCGTCACGTAGGAGCGTTTAGAATCTAAACGCCAACTGAAATCTTTTTGTAAAAGCCAGTAAATCATGATTGCTGGCTTTTTATTGTCATCTCCAGACTCTTGCGATATCTGTAGACCAGCGCTGGATCATTACAATCAGGCGCTTGGGCGACAGAAGCTTTCACTTCAACACGAGGTCTAAAGCCAATTTGGCGTTTACGACATTGCCAACCTTTCAACTTCATAATGCGTTGGATGGTGTTTTTGTTTTCACCCAGTAAAAATGCAACGGTGCGATACCCTGTGTAAGGTAAGGCATCTATAAGTCTTTTTATTTTTACTGCCAGCCATTTGTTGATTTTTGGCTTACGTTCCTTGACTCGATAGTAAAAAGTACTCCGAGGAAGCTTATACCTATCCCCATATTCTCAGGATTCTTTCAGCTACTTGGTGTACCGTTTACTTACCAATGGTAAAATCACAGAATTCATAAGTAATTGAATAGAGAGGTTTTTTAACTACAGACTATGAAGGGCCTGTTTTAATTGCTCCTGGTTAAAGGGTTTTTTCAGTAAAGGGGCTGGTAAGTTGAGGTGCTTATTTAGCATAGCTTCGTGATGCCCACTAATTAGTAGTGCTTTAAGTTCGGTATTGATAGTGGTAGCACGTTTGACCACCTCAATCCCATTGGTTTTACCGGGTAAAGCAATATCACTTATTAGTATGTTTATTTCTGGATTGTTTTCCATGATACGAAGCGCCTCTTCGCCTGTATTGCATACTAATGTGATATAGCCCATCTGATGAAGCTGATCATTCAGCGTAGCTTGAAGTTCCATTTGGTCTTCAAGAAGCAAGATTAGCGGGTGTTTAATATTATTCTGGTCATGACTGATTGCTGACTTTAAGTCGTTGGTTGTTCGTTGCTTAGCGATGGGCAACTGCAAGTGTACGGCAGTCCCATATCTTTTTTTTGAGTCGATTTCAATGCGTCCCCCAGATTGGCGAATAAAACCGTAAACCATTGAAAGGCCAAGCCCACTGCCTTTTCCTGTTGGTTTCGTGGTGAAAAATGGTTCAAATACTTGTTGCAAGGTGGTTTCATCCATACCGCAACCTTGATCTATGATAGATATTTGCAACATTTCTTCTGTTCGGTTTTTGCGTTCAACGATTAATTGGGTGGTCACTACGTTGATTGTACCCACCTCTTCAATCGCATCTTTGGCATTAACAATCAGGTTCATTAATGCAGTTTCCAGTTGGTTTGCGTCTATCATCGCTGGTGGTAACGATATACTTAATTGCAGCTCTATTGTTATGGAAGGGGGCAGTGAATGTCCCATCAGATCTTTAATGCTGTAAATCAAATTATTAATGTCCACTGGCTTTGGGCAAAGAGGCTGTTTACGGGAGTAGGCAAGTAGACGTTGAGTCAGTAAGGCGCTGCTCTCTGCGGCCTTCAATGCACGGTTAAAGCGGCGAGTTTCGCATTCTGGTAGTGTGTTTTTTGAAATAAGCTCTAAATTACCAATAATCACAGCAAGAAGGTTGTTGAAATCGTGAGCAATTCCTCCTGTAAGGTGTCCTACGGCCTGCATCTTCTGCGTTTGAGCTAGATGAAGTTCAAGCTCTTTGCGTTTGGTTCTGTCAATTAATATGCAAGCAAAACCGTGATCGGTAAGGGAGCTGTTACGCCATTCGATAATGATGTCGTTGCATTGCAGCTCAAGCGGCTCTTGTTCTGTACTTGTTTCTAAGAGTTTTTGCACTTCTACTACACTTTCAGTGCCATAAATATGAGTTTGCTGCTGATTTAATAAGGTGGCGATCAGAGAAAAATCGGTACCAGGAGGCAATGTTTCAGGTGATGTTTGCAGTAAGTTATAAAACTGCTCATTACAGGCAATTAGGTGGTTGTAGTTATCAAATATAGCGAATCCATCACGCATCGCGAGAAAGGTTCTTTCCAGTAAGCGACTTTTTTCTTCCAGTAATTGTGTGGTGTGTTCTAACTTGGCTACGTTTTTATAAAAAATATGAAAGGAACGGGCAAGGTCGCCTATTTCATCATTTCTGTTTTGCTGAGGCACTTTGGCGCTGCGGTCGCCTTGTGCTAACTTTTTCATCGCTTGTGTAATAGAGAAAAGGCTATTACCTAAGATTAAATAGATATAGAGCCCCATTGAAATTGTAATAATAATTGCGATAACGCTTATCAAAAAGATCATGTTGATATTATCTGAAATTTGGTTCTGCTCCTTTTGCGATTCATCAATAGCTTGTTGTGTTTTGTATCGGGCAAATTTGGTGTAGTCCTTATCTAGTTGCTTCACAAACGTTTCAATCTGATAAGTCAGAAAACGAATGCGTAAGCTGTATTCTCTTAGTTTATTTGCATCCAATGTAGCCAAATTGATCGCTTGACCAAGCGCTTGAACTTTAATGTTAAAGAGAGAGGGGATCAATCTTTCCGGTAATTCCATAAATCGCGATTGAAGCAGATTAAATATGCTGGGAGAAAAAGGATAATCGGCCGCTTCTTGCAGTAAATGATCTATCTCTGAGAGCTGTTTGCTTATGGTGCTGTCCGAGAAGTGTGTTTGAGCTAGTTCCTTTAAATGCTGAATATAAAGTTGCCCTTGAAACAAGTAGCTCAACGTATCTGCTTGAGTTAGATGGCGTGAATGTGTCATCTCTAACAGTGCGCTAATACTTAACTCTAACTTATTTACGGCATTAGAGATGTCGTTAAAATTTGTATTGTCAGGAGAAGTCTTCGCTGAGAGCTGTTGCAATATATCTTTCAGCTGAGCGGCTTTTTGGCGTAACGATTTTGATTCTGCTTGATATTCTATTGCGTTTAATGTTTGTGTAAGTCGTACAGCGTAGGTTGAAATCTGAGCAGTTTTTACGCCTAACTCCATCGATAGCGACATTTGGTTTAGTGATGTAGTTTTTAAATTCTCTACTGACTTGTGCGTGTCCTTGAAACCAAATACCGCAATGATTCCGATCGAAAAAGTTAATACAACAACTAAAAGGTTAAATAAGAATAATCGTCCTCGAGCGCCGATGCGAGCGAGCTTTCGCTTGAGTTGTTCCAACATAAAAATATCCAAGCCCCAGATTAACAGCCAACTTACACACTATTATCCAGTTTTTATCTTTAACTTTATGACAATTGTGTACAGGGCTAAAAATTTCACGTTCATAAATTTGTGGTTGAATATCTCTATTCAAATTTATGGACCGATTTGGGCGTTTATCATGAACCACCAGCCATCAATAACAAACAGTCAATCGCCGTTGCTGCAAATGCAGGGAATAGCAAAGCGATTTGGCAGTTTTTATGCGTTAAAAGATGTCGATTTGAGTGTGTATAAGGGAGAGATTCACGCTTTAATGGGGGAGAACGGTGCTGGCAAAAGCACGCTAATGAAAATTTTAGCGGGAGCTTATTCTGCCACGGCAGGTCAGGTGAATATCGATGGAAAACCTTACTCCATTGATACGCCTAACGATGCGATAAAGGCGGGCATCAATCTCATCTATCAAGAAATTAACCTTTCTCCGAACTTAACTGTTGCTGAAAATATATTTCTCGGCAGGGAGTTGAAGAGAGTTTTTGGTTTAGACCGTAAAACGATGGAGCAGGAGTCACAGCTAGTTCTAGATCGTTTAGGTGCTCTATTTTTTGCTTCCCAGAAAGTTTCTTCATTGACAATTGCTGAGCAACAACAGGTGGAAATAGCACGAGCATTGCACCGCAATAGTAGAGTGCTTGTGATGGATGAGCCAACAGCTGCTTTGTCTTCTCGCGAAACCGATAAATTATTTAAATTGATTAAAAAGCTTCGCGATGAGGGATTGGCAATAATTTATATTAGCCATCGCATGGCAGAGATTTATGAATTAGCTGATCGGGTTAGTGTTCTACGCGATGGTAAATATGTTGGAAGCTTAACTCGCGAAAAGCTAGATGCGTCGACACTGGTTCAAATGATGGTGGGAAGATCTCTTACCGATTTATTTAATAAAGAGCAAATATCTCTTGGTGAAGAAGTTCTGCGTATAGAGAAATTGTCTGATGGAAATAAAGTAAGACAAGCTTCTTTGACCATCCGCGCTGGCGAGATAGTTGCGTTATCAGGCCTAGTTGGAGCGGGACGCTCGGAGTTAGCTCATTTGTTGTTTGGGGCGAGTAAGCCTACTGAAGGTAAAGTCTTTTTGAACTCACAACAAGTAGAGCTTAGCTCCCCAAGAGATGCCATCAAAAATAGTATCGGACTGTTGCCAGAGAACCGTAAGGAAGAGGGGTTATTCCTTGATATGGCGGTTCACGACAACATAATCATGGCCACTATTGAACGTGACGCGAAGATGCTGGTTATGGATTTAGCGAAAGGAAAGAGCATCACATCTGAAGCCATCGAAGCTCTTAATATCCGAGTTCCTCATGCAAAAGTTGAGGTGGGAGGTCTCTCTGGAGGAAATCAACAAAAAGTATTGCTTTCTCGTTGGATGGCTATTCACCCCAAAGTATTTATTCTTGATGAGCCGACCCGTGGTGTTGATGTCGGCGCCAAGAGTGAAATATACAGAATGATGACAGAGATGGCGCGGCAAGGTGTAGCTATCTTAATGATTTCTAGTGAATTACCAGAAGTTGTGGGGATGAGTGACCGCGTTTATGTGATGCGAGAAGGATATGTAGTTGGTGAGTTGCAACAAGAAGAAATCAGCCAAGAATCAATTATGACCCTGGCCTGTGGGGCTGTAGAAACTGCAGATCATCAATCAGAGATTAAAACAGAGTGTGAGGTTTAAAATGGAAAAAATAGCAAGCACCACTGGTGGGTCTAAGTCAATAAAAAAAATCGCAATGGCTGATGCAATGCAAGCATTGGGAATATTACCGGTATTGATTCTTATTGTCATAGTATTCAGTTTTGTTGCGCCTCACTTTATGTCCGAAGCCAATATGATGAATATTGCTCGTCAGGCATCAATCAACATTGTGCTTGCGGCAGGTATGACTTTTATTATTTTGACTGGCGGTATTGATTTATCGGTGGGTTCCATTCTTGGGGTAACTGCGGTTATTGCATTGATTGCATCGATTAACCCTGCTCTAGCGGAATTTGCAGTGCCGATTGCATTGCTTGCCGGCCTTGGCATGGGGGTTTTTAATGGATTATTGGTTGCTTATGCAGGGTTACCTCCTTTTATCGTCACTCTTGGTACTTATACCGCATTACGAGGAATGGCCTATTTGGTTGCTGACGGAACGACAGTGATTAATTCTGATATTTCATTTGAGTGGATAGGTAATAGTTATTTAGGTCCGGTTCCTTGGCTTGTTATTATTGCATTCTCAGTTATTGCTTTGTGTTGGTTTATTTTACGTAGAACTACACTAGGCACCCATATTTATGCTGTAGGTGGAAATCTGCAGGCAGCAAGGCTTACCGGTGTGAAAGTGTCGATGGTCTTAGTTTTCGCTTATGCCACCAGCGGTTTATTGTCTGGCCTAGGTGGTGTAATGAGCGCATCCCGTCTTTATAGTGCCAATGGTAACTTGGGTGTTGGCTATGAGCTTGACGCAATTGCAGCAGTTATTCTTGGTGGCACCAGCTTTGTCGGAGGAATAGGTACAATTACCGGAACTCTAATTGGTGCACTGATTATTTCAACATTAAACAATGGAATGACACTAATGGGAGTGTCCTACTTTTGGCAACTCGTTATTAAAGGTGCAGTAATTATTATCGCAGTACTTATTGATAAATATCGCACTCGAAATCACATGGCTTAATAAGTCAGACAATCAGGAGATAACAATGAAATTAAAAACATTAGCTGCTTCGCTATTATTAGTTGCAGCGCCTTTTACCCAGGCAAAGGATTTGAAATCTATTGGAGTAACCGTAGGTGATTTAGCAAATCCATTTTTTGTTCAGATTGCGAAAGGCGCTGAATTAAAAGCGCGTGAGCTGGCTGGCGATGACGTCAATGTGACCTTAGTCTCTAGTGGTTATGACTTAGGACAGCAAGTTTCCCAAATTGATAACTTTATCGCGGCTGGTGTGGATATGATTATCTTGAATGCGGCTGATTCAAGAGGAATTGGCCCTGCAGTGAAACGTGCTCGCAAGGAAGGGATCATCGTAATTGCTGTTGATGTAGCTGCTGATGGTGCCAATGCCACAGTAACATCCAACAACTACCAAGCTGGGGTAATCGCCTGTGAGAGCATCGTAGATCGCATTGATGGTAAAGGTGATGTCGTTATCATCAATGGGCCACCAGTATCTGCTGTTCAAAATCGCGTTCAAGGTTGTATGGATGTATTTGATAAGCATAAAGGTATCAATGTGTTATCTCATAACCAGAACGCAAAAGGTAGTCGAGAAGGTGGCTTAGAGGTAATGACATCACTATTGATTGCTAATCCAAAAATTGATGCTGTATTTGCTATCAATGATCCAACTGCGATAGGGGCTGACTTGGCAGCAAAACAAGCGCAACGTAATGAGTTCTTTATCATGGGTGTCGACGGCTCGCCGGACGCTGAAGAAGCACTTAAACGTAAAGCCAGTTTGTTTGTTGGCACACCAGCACAAGATCCTCAAGTGATGGCAGCTGAGGCTGTTCGTATTGGTTATGAAATTCTTCAAGGTCAGGATGCACCAGAGCAGCCTGTGTTGATCCCAGTGGAAATGGTTAACAGAACTAATATTGATAGCTACAAAGGCTGGACAGTGAAATAAGTCATACTGATAAGTCTCCCTAATTTTCTTTAGGGGGATTTATCTAATAAGAGCAGGAGGTGCTCAATGAAACGCTCAGAAATAAACCAAGCGATAAAAAATGCTGAAGCACTCTGTGAAAAATATCATGTCAGTCTGCCCGAGTTTGCTCATTGGAGCCCCGCACAGTGGGAGCGAAAAAAGCGCCAAGAGGTCGCCGAACTGGTTGACCTTCATTTAGGATGGGATGTTACCGATCTAGGCCGTGGTGATTTTGATAATATCGGCCTTCTTCTTTTCACTTTGCGAAACGGCTCTCCAAATGGCCATCCCTACAGCAAACCCTACGCTGAAAAAATCATGATGACGAAAGTTGGCCAAGTAACCCCAATGCATTATCACTGGTACAAGATGGAAGACATCATTAACAAAGCGGGCGGAACTCTGGTTGTTCAAGTGTTCAATGGTAATGCCGATCGCACACGTTCTTTGGATGATGTCACCGTGATAGTAGATGGTGTTCCTAGGCAGGTTAAAGCGGGTGACCTCATTTATATGCAGCCGGGTCAAAGCATCAGTATTCCGCCTTATCTTTACCACAGTTTTTGGGCTGAAGGAGAAGATGTTTTGTTGGGAGAAGTTTCGATGGTCAATGATGACAACCAGGACAACTGTTTCTTTGAGGAAGAGGGACGTTTTAGTGAAATTGAAGAGGATGAGTCTCCCTATCGCGTGTTGTGTAACGAATATCAACAATACTTTTATCATCAGGAGGAGCAGTAATGGCTCTAATTAGTTTGGCGCAAGGGTTAGCATCAGCACAAAAAGGAAATTACGCTCTAGGTGCATTTAACGTTATTGATACGCATTTTCTCAATGCCTTATTTGATGCTGCAGAGAAGCAGCGCTCGCCATTTATTATCAATATTGCTGAAGTTCATTTCCCTTTTATTGATTTAGAAAGCTTAGTTGCAGCAATAAAAGACAGGGCTGAAAGACATGATATTCCAGTGGTGTTGAACTTAGATCATGGTGTTAGTTTTGATGCAATCGTGCGTGCAGTTCGCGCTGGTTTTACATCGGTCATGTTTGATGGATCAGGTTTGAGCTACCAAGAAAATGTTCAACAGACAAGTGAAGTTGTAAGGATGTGTCATGCTGTTGGTGTTTCTGTCGAAGCTGAATTAGGGGCTGTTGGCGGTGATGAGGGGGGAGATATCTTTGGTAGTTGTGATGAGTCTAAGTTTACCGAACCCTTGCAGGCAAGGGCATTTATTAAATCTACAGGTACCGATGCTCTAGCTGTAGCCATTGGCAACGCTCATGGTAAGTATCGTGGTGAACCTAAGCTAGATTTTGCAAGATTAGATGCGATTCGTGAAACCACCGGTGTGCCTTTAGTGCTTCATGGTGGTAGCGGTATCAGCGATGATGATTTTCGAAAGGCCATTGAACTGGGCATTCATAAAATCAATTTCTACACCGGAATGTCTGAAGCCGCTCTCGGTACATTGACGCAGAAATTGACCAGTGAAAGCTCTCGCTACGACAAACTTGCGGAGTCTTTATTGGCTATGGAAGAAGTGATTTCTACCACGGTTCAACAGCAGATGGCGATTTTTGGCAGCATTAACCGCTGTAAGTAAACCTTGACGAGGCTGTATTGAAGGAGAAGGGAGGATTTATGAGGCAAGGGATTTTAGCTGCTGGCAATATGTTAGTGGATTATGTGCACTCAATCAGTGACTGGCCTGAGCAAGGAAGACTAGCGGAAATCACTGGCAGTGAATCTGCAACTGGAGGATCGCCTCTAAACTTGCTCTTTACCTTGGATATGATGCAAGTCTCCTTTCCTCTACAAGCCATGGGGCTTTTGGGGCGCGATACTGAAGCTGACTTTATTTTGCAGCAGTTAGCTTCAAGTAACATTGATTGGAGTCGAGTTAAACAAACAGATAAAGTCGCGACATCTATGACCCAGGTGATGTCTATAGTCGGCGGGCAGAGAACATTTTTTCATCGTCGAGGAGCAAACGCGCTTTTGAATTTGTCAGACTTTGAGGCAATACATTCATCAGCGCGTATTTTTCATCTTGGCTATCTGCTGCTACTCGATAAATTGGATTGCGCTGATCCAGAATATGGCAGCGTAGGTGCAAAAGTTATTGCGACTATGCGGGCAAAGGGTATGAAAACCTCCTTAGATTTAGTCTCGGAGAGTGACTCAACTCGATATCAACGCTTAGTTGTTCCGGCTCTATGCTATACCGATTACTTGGTTATCAATGAACTAGAAGCAATGGGGCTTACTGATATTTGCATTCGCCAGTCAGATGGAAGCCTAGATAGTTCTGCGCTGGAGCAAGCTGCACTCAAGTTACTACAAATGGGTGTCAGAGAGCGAGTTGTTATTCACTGTCCTGAAGGAGCGTGTGGAGTACAAGCTGGACAGCAACCTGTCATACAACCGTCATATGAGATTGATCGAGATGAAATTAAAGGAACAGTTGGGGCTGGTGATGCATTTTGCGCGGGTTTTCTTTATGCGTGTCATGAGTCTTTTGATATGTCGTTATCTCTGAAGATTGCTAACGCTTGTGCCCATTTTTGTCTTACAGAAGCTAATGCGAATGACGGTATTGTGGCACTCCATAAAATTAAGTCATTCGTAGAGAGTAACGTGTCACGGCAACAGCTGGTGTGTGAAGGATAGTAATTGCTCAAACTAGGGTAGTGTCCTGCAATACATTACAAGCAAACACATAACCGACACCGCGAATAGTACGGATCAGTTCAGGTTGTTTTGGATTTAGCTCGATTTTTTTCCGCAGGCGCATAATCAGGACATCAATGGTTCTATCGTAGATTTCCAATGTGTCGCTGTGAGTTAAATCGAGTAGCTGTTGGCGTGATAATACTTTTCGGTGGTTACTAAGTAGCGAATAGAGCAACGTATATTCACCTTGCGTAACAGGGATTTCATTATCATTAGGGTCATAGAGGCGATAGTTCTGTGTATCCAACAACCAACCATTAAATTTTAGCCCCTGGCGGTGTGACGATGGGCTAGCTCCGGCACTATGGTTTGCACGCCGCATTACGGCTTTTGCTCGCGCTACAACAATACGAGGCCGGAAAGGTTTGGGAATATAGTCATCGGCCCCCATTTCTAGACCGACGATTACATCGGATTCACTTCCTAAGCCGCTCAGCATAATAACCGGATAATCTGTGGTGGAGCGGATATGTTGAAGTAAGCTTAAGCCATTGGAGTCTGGCAAAATTAAATCGAGGAATATAAGCCCAATATTCGTTTGCTCCTTGATAATTTTGAGAGCACTTTGGCCATCATTGGCCGTGAGCACCGAATATCCATACTCAGACAATGTATCTACTAATAATTCACATATTTGTTGGTCATCATCAATGATAAGAATGGGGACATTTTTCATTATCTGATCAGCGAATAACGTAATCGTTTAAATTGGTTGATTGTATACAAGAACCATAACTATATCACAGGGTGTAATAGTCAATTTGTGAGAGTGGTCTAGCGATTTTTAATTCACGAGAATAAGAGGGAAAAACAAGTGCGTATAGGTATTGATCTAGGTGGTACAAAAATTGAGGTTATCGCGCTTTCAAATCAAGGGGAGGAGTTGTTTCGTAAACGAATTCCAACGCCTCGAGGCTCTTATGAGCAAACACTAAAGGCTATCCAAGGACTTGTTGATGATGCAGAGCAAGCGACAGGGCAAGTAGGCACTGTTGGTGTTGGTATCCCTGGCACTGTGTCACCGTATAGTCGGCGCGTAAAAAACGCGAATTCTGTCTGGCTAAATGGTCAGCCAATAGATAAAGATTTATCGCAATTGCTCAAGCGAGAAGTGCGAGTAGCTAACGATGCGAATTGTATGGCGGTATCGGAGGCAACTGATGGTGCAGGTGCTGGTGAGAAAGTCGTCTTTGCGCTTATTTTAGGTACGGGGTGCGGTGCGGGGCTCGTTATTGATGGTAAGCCTCATAATGGTGGCAATGGTATTGGTGGCGAATGGGGGCATAATCCACTGCCATGGCAAGACCCTGAAGAGCGAGAATTCAGTGATTCCACAGAATGTTACTGTGGTCAATCTGGGTGTATTGAGCAGTTTGTGTCTGGTACAGGGCTATGTGCTGATTATGAAAGACGTTCAGGCAAGTTGCTTAAAGGGCATGAGATTGTTGAGTTATCTGAAGCTGGTGATGAAATTGCGAATAAGTCTTTAGAAGCCTATGAGCGCAGATTAGCAAAAGCGCTGGCGAGTGTGATAAATGTGCTTGATCCCGATGTAATCGTATTAGCTGGTGGCGTTTGTAACATTCAGCGCTTGTATAAAAGTGTTCCTTTGTTGCTTCAACAGTATGTCTTTGGTTTCGAATGTCATACGCCAATAAAGCCCGCCTTGTATGGTGACTCTAGTGGTGTTCGTGGTTCTGCATGGTTGTGGCCAGCAGAGTAATTCGTCATTTTTTGGATTGAATAACAAGTAGGATTCGAAATGTTTATTGGCATTGATTTAGGAACGTCTGGTGTCAAGGTTGTACTGCTAGATGACAAGGATATTATTCTGGGTTCTGAAACATCGGCACTCTCTGTTTGTCGCCCTTATCCGTTGTGGTCAGAGCAATCGCCACAAGATTGGTGGCAAGCAACAGATGACGCGATAGTAAAATTGGGGCAGATACATGATTTATCGAAAGTCCAGGCGATTGGTTTGTCTGGTCAAATGCACGGCGCGACGCTGTTAGACCAAAAGGGAGAAGTTCTTCGACCAGCTATCTTGTGGAATGATGGACGAAGCTTTGAAGCTTGTCAGTTACTTGAGAAAATGGTGCCTGAGAGCCGAGATATAACTGGAAATATAATGATGCCTGGGTTTACCGCACCGAAAATAAAATGGTTGCAGCGTAATGAACCAGATTGCTTTAAAAAAATAGCTAAGGTCCTGCTACCCAAAGACTATATACGCTTTCGGTTATCGGGGGACTATGCAACCGATATGTCAGATGCTGCAGGCACGATGTGGCTGGATGTTGCGAAACGTGACTGGAGTGATGTATTACTGCAAGCAACAGGCCTTACCAGAGAGCATATGCCCAGATTGTTTGAAGGTAATCAAGTTACGGGGGTGCTTAAAAAAGAGCTTGCTAACAAGTGGGGGCTGATGGCTGTTCCCATTGTAGCCGGTGCTGGCGATAATGCGGCAGGCGCTATTGGTGTAGGTATTACTCGGCCGGGGCAGGCGATGTTGTCACTGGGTACTTCGGGAGTTTATTTCGCCGTAAGCGAAGGGGTTGCCGCTAACCCAGATTTTGCATTACACAGCTTTTGTCATGCCCTGCCAAACGTTTGGCATTCAATGTCTGTGATTCTAAGTGCTGCGTCCTGCATTTCGTGGGTTGCTCAATTAATTGGTATAGATGATGTGTCCCAACTGCTGGATAAAGTTGAGGCAAAAGCAAATCCTGATAGTAATGTCGTATTTTTGCCCTATCTTTCGGGTGAGCGGACTCCTCACAATGATCCAAATGCAAAAGGTGTATTTTTCGGTATGACCCACAACACCGATCAAGCTGACTTAGGGCTGGCGGTTTTGGAGGGTGTTGGCTTTGCCCTTGCTGATGGTATGGATGCGCTTTATGATGCGGGGGAAACACCTGACGAAATCACTCTTATAGGTGGAGGCGCTAAAAGCCAATATTGGCGACAAATGTTGGCCGATATTCTTGGTCAAACGTTAACTTATCGGGCTGGAGGTGAAGTTGGCCCAGCTCTTGGGGCAGCGAGACTAGCTCGGTTAGCAATGAGTAATGCTACACCTATATCTGATATCTGCCCTGTTCCAGTAATGATTGAAACACATTATCCAGATAGTGATAAGCACTTTCGATATCAAGAAAAGCGAGTTAAATATCAAGCGCTCTATCAGAGTTTAAAAACGTTATTTTAAACCTGCTTAAAGCATGAGCGCACTGCATATAATTCGCAATGCGTTCATTTTATTCTGTGGATACAGAAAACCACGGGTTTACCCGTGGATGAATGCCTTTGGAGACGGTACGATGGATAAATGCAATATTACACCTCGTCCCATAGTGTCTATTACACGAAGTATCACGTAGTTTGGGTAACTAAGTACCGTCGGAAAATCCTGAATCCTGGTATGTGCAGCTACCTACGGAAGGTTATGCCAAAGTTACTGCGAAGTTTACCTGGCGTTGAGATCGAGACGATAGGCTTTGATGAAGATCATCTGCATATGATGATGCTTATCCCACCGAAATACAGTATTTCAGACGTCATGGGTA
>NZ_CAWPQZ010000030.1:0-47721 GCF_963889785.1 Vibrio sp. S12_S33
GTACAACTGACGTAACTGGTGATATCTCTCTACCAGAAGGCGTAGAAATGGTAATGCCTGGTGACAACATCCAAATGGTTGTTGAGCTAATCTCTCCAATCGCGATGGACGAAGGTCTACGTTTCGCTATCCGCGAAGGTGGCCGTACAGTTGGTGCTGGTGTTGTTGCTAAAGTTATCGCTTAATTGCTGATTTAGCCGTTTAAATACGAATAGTATTTGACTAACGACTACCAAAAAGGGCATCATTTGATGCCCTTTTTCTGCGCTAAAATTGGTCATTGTCGATTTGTTGGTCGATAAAGCCAGTGCAAAGGATTTAAGATAGAGAAGTCTTTATCTTGATGAGTATGTATAGGTAACCTTTACCTGTGCTATGGATTTGCCCTGCAACAGCGGGGTTGTTGTCGTCTATATTAAGACTTGTAACAGGTTGGTTTATGAAAGCAAACAATGCTGAAACTCCTGATAGCTCAAGTGCAGCAGACACATTTAAGTGGATTGTCACTTTTGCTCTGTTAGCTGCCGCTGTTGTGGGTAATTACCTGTATGGTGAAATGTCTGTAGTGCTCCGTGCTGCAGGTGTGGTTGTGTTAATTATTGCAGCACTCGGTGTTGCAGCAACAACCACAAAAGGAAAAGCTGCGATTGTGTTTGCACGCGAATCTCGTATGGAAGTTCGCAAAGTGGTATGGCCTACACGCCAAGAAACCATGCAAACCACATTTATCGTTTTAGCTGTAAGTATCGTAATGGCTCTAGTACTGTGGGGCATTGACGGCATTATGGTTCGTCTTGTTGCATTTGTAACTGGGGTATAGAGGGTTTAATACATGAGTGAAGCTCCTAAAAAACGCTGGTATGTAGTTCAAGCCTTCTCTGGATTTGAAGGTCGCGTAGCTCAATCGCTTCGTGAGCATATTAAAATGCACGCGATGGAAGAGTTCTTCGGTGAAGTTCTTGTACCAACGGAAGAAGTCGTTGAAATGCGCGCTGGCCAACGCCGTAAGAGTGAGCGCAAGTTCTTTCCAGGTTATGTACTAGTCCAAATGCTGATGAATGATGAATCATGGCACTTAGTACGTAGCGTTCCTCGTGTAATGGGTTTCATTGGTGGAACCTCAGATCGTCCTGCACCAATCACTGATAAAGAAGCTGATGCTATTCTTAATCGTTTAGAGAAAGCAAGTGAAGCGCCTCGTCCTAAGACGATGTTTGAAGCGGGTGAGGTGGTTCGTGTTAACGAAGGTCCATTTGCTGATTTCAACGGAACAGTTGAAGAAGTGGATTACGAGAAGAGCCGCATTAAAGTATCGGTATCGATCTTTGGTCGTGCGACACCAGTAGAACTTGAGTTTGGTCAAGTTGATAAACTTGATTAAAAAAACACCTTTTAGGGTTGTTTAGGGTGTGAAATGTGATTATAATTTCGCGCCTTTTTACAGGTCTTTATGACAAAACCGGGGAGCTGATCGGTTGATTAGCGTCTGAACCCAAATTTAGGAAATATCATGGCTAAGAAAGTTGAAGCTTATATCAAGTTGCAAGTTGCAGCTGGTATGGCAAACCCAAGTCCACCAGTTGGTCCTGCTCTAGGTCAACACGGTGTTAACATCATGGAATTCTGTAAAGCGTTTAACGCGAAAACAGAATCAATGGAGAAAGGTCTACCTACTCCAGTTGTTATCACAGTATACAGCGATCGTTCTTTCACGTTCGTAACTAAGACTCCACCTGCTGCAGTTCTTCTTAAGAAAGCGGCTGGTCTTAAGTCTGGTTCTGGTCGTCCAAACACTGAAAAAGTGGGTACGATCACTGATGCTCAAATCCAAGAAATCGCAGAAACTAAAGCTGCAGATATGACTGGTGCTGACATTGAAGCGATGAAACGTTCTATTGCGGGTACTGCTCGTTCAATGGGCCTAGTGGTAGAGGGTTAAGATCATGGCAAAACTAACTAAGCGCATGCGCACTATTCGTGAAAAAGTAGACGCAACTAAAGAATACGAAATCAACGAAGCAGTAGCACTTCTTAAAGAACTAGCTACAGCTAAATTCGTTGAGTCTGTGGACGTTGCTGTAAACTTAGGTATCGATGCTCGTAAATCTGACCAAAACGTACGTGGTGCAACTGTACTACCTCATGGTACTGGTCGTGACATCCGCGTTGCAGTGTTCACTCAAGGTGCAAACGCTGAAGCTGCTAAAGAAGCAGGCGCAGATCTAGTGGGTATGGAAGATCTAGCTGAGCTAGTGAAAAAAGGCGAAATGAACTTCGACGTAGTGGTTGCTTCTCCAGATGCAATGCGCGTTGTTGGTCAACTAGGTACTATCCTAGGTCCACGCGGTCTAATGCCAAACCCTAAAGTTGGTACTGTAACTCCTAACGTTGCTGAAGCTGTTAAGAATGCTAAAGCTGGTCAGGTTCGTTACCGTAACGACAAAAACGGCATCATCCACACTACCATTGGTAAAGTGTCTTTCGATGCCAACCAACTACAAGAGAACTTAGAAGCTCTACTAGTTGCGCTTAAGAAAGCAAAACCGTCTTCAGCGAAAGGTACTTTCCTGAAGAAAGTTAGCATCTCTACTACAATGGGTGCTGGCGTTGCTGTTGATCAGAATACTCTGAACACTCAAGCATAATAATACATTTGATTAGGCGCAGAATTTGTGTATAATTCTGCGCCTAATATTTGTGGTTGGGGCTGAACTTTAGTTCTTAGAATTATGACCCAGTCTCCGTCCAAGACCGTAGGCGCTGTTTGTCTTTTTAGATAAATAACTTAATCGTACCTACGTAGATGGTGCCCGAACTGACAGAAAGCAGAATTTATTTTTAATAGATAATCTTTCTTCTGGGACTGCACCGAAATAACTCTCACTGTTGTGATAATAGTGAGTGGTGTAACGACAACCAGGAGTAAATCCAAGATGGCTTTAAACCTTCAAGACAAAAAAGCAATTGTTGCTGAAGTCAACGAAGCTGCCAGTGGTGCACTTTCTGCAGTTGTTGCTGACTCTCGTGGCGTTCAAGTAGGCGCGATGACTTCTCTACGTAAACAAGCTCGTGAAGCGGGTGTTTACATGAGAGTTGTTCGTAATACTCTAGCTCGTCGCGCAGTAGAAGGCACAGACTACGAATGTCTACAAGACGTATTCGTTGGTCCTACTTTGATTGCATTCTCTAACGAGCACCCAGGTGCTGCAGCGCGTCTTTTCAAAGATTTCGCTAAAGAGAACAAGAACTTTGAAATCAAAGCAGCTGCATTTGAAGGCGCAATTACTGACGCTGAACTACTAGCGACACTACCAACTTACGACGAAGCTATTGCACGCCTAATGATGTGCATGAAAGAAGCTTCTGCAGGCAAGCTGGTACGTACTATCGCTGCTATCCGCGATCAAAAAGAAGAAGCTGCGGCTTAAGCCTTGCTTTTTACTGGTTGCAAAATAAACTTATTGTTGACTTAAAAGAGAATTGTTATGTCTATTACTAACGAGCAAATCCTAGACGCAGTTGCAGAAATGTCTGTAATGCAAGTTGTTGAGCTTATCGAAGCTATGGAAGAAAAATTCGGTGTTTCTGCTGCAGCGGCAGTAGTTTCAGGCGGCGCAGCAGCAGCAGCTGTTGAAGAGCAAACTGAATTCGACGTAATCCTAACTGCTGCTGGCGCAAACAAAGTTGCTGTAATCAAAGCAGTACGTGGCGCGACTGGCCTAGGTCTTAAAGAAGCTAAAGGTCTTGTAGACTCAGCTCCTGCAGCGCTAAAAGAAGGCGTTGAGAAAGCTGAAGCTGAAGCTCTTAAAGCTCAGCTAGAAGAAGCAGGCGCTTCTGTTGAAATCAAGTAATTATTACTTGATTTCTTAGCCGTGAGGCTAATGGCTGGTGGTTTATTGACCACCGGCCTTTTTGCGCTGTAGGGTATAGGCGAATTTTCCCGCTGTTTAAACGCTTATATTCGTGCAAAAACACACACAACCATTTTTTAGGTTATGTGTTTACTACATTAAACAGCTGTTAGTCACTGTCCCATCACCTTTTATTTAATACTAGGCGGACAGTTTGGGTCACTTATCAGCGAGCTGAGGAACCCCATGGTTTACTCTTATACCGAGAAAAAGCGCATCCGTAAGGACTTTGGTACTCGTCCACAAGTGTTGGACATTCCATACCTGCTATCGATCCAGCTCGATTCGTTCGACAAGTTTATCGAACAGGATCCTGAAGGACAATACGGTCTTGAGGCTGCTTTTCGTTCTGTATTTCCTATTCAGAGCTATAACGGCAATTCTGAGCTGCAATACGTTAGCTATCGTCTTGGTGAGCCAGTTTTTGACGTTAAAGAATGTCAAATTCGTGGTGTAACTTATTCAAAACCACTACGCGTAAAATTACGTCTAGTGATCTTTGATAAAGACGCGCCAGCAGGTACTGTAAAAGATATTAAAGAACAAGAAGTCTACATGGGTGAAATTCCACTCATGACAGACAATGGTACCTTCGTAATTAATGGTACCGAGAGGGTTATCGTATCCCAGCTGCACCGAAGCCCAGGCGTATTCTTCGACAGCGATAAGGGTAAAACTCACTCATCAGGTAAAGTTCTTTATAACGCACGTGTTATTCCTTACCGTGGTTCATGGTTAGATTTTGAGTTCGATCCAAAAGATAACCTGTACGTACGTATCGACCGTCGTCGTAAATTACCTGCATCTATTATTCTTCGTGCACTTGGCAAATCGACAGAAGAAATCTTGGATCTATTCTTCGAGAAAGTGAACTTTGAAGTTAAAGACAAAACACTACTAATGGCGTTGGTTCCTGAACGTCTACGTGGTGAAACTGCGTCTTTTGACATTGAAGCAAATGGTACGGTTTACGTTGAGCAAGGTCGCCGTGTAACGGCTCGCCATATCCGCCAACTAGAAAAAGATGGTGTTGAGTTTATTGATGTACCTGTTGAGTACATCGTCGGCAAAGTTGCTTCTAAAGATTACATCAATGAAGCGACTGGCGAGATTATCGTTGCAGCAAACCAAGAAATTAGCTTGGAAGCATTAGCGAACCTTTCACAAGCGGGCTATAAGCAACTAGAAGTTCTATTTACGAACGATCTAGATCATGGTCCATTTATATCAGAGACGCTACGTATCGACAGCACTGTTGATCGTATCTCTGCGCTTGTAGAAATCTATCGCATGATGCGCCCTGGTGAGCCACCAACAAAAGAAGCAGCTGAATCGCTGTTTGAAAGCCTATTCTTCTCAGAAGAACGCTATGATCTATCAACGGTAGGTCGTATGAAGTTCAACAGCTCTATTGAGCGTGAAGATGCAGGTGAGCAAGGTACGCTTGACGAGACTGATATCATTGAAGTGATGAAGAAGTTGATCGCAATCCGTAACGGTATTGGCGAAGTGGACGATATCGACCACCTTGGCAACCGTCGTATCCGCTCTGTTGGTGAAATGGCTGAAAACCAATTCCGCGTAGGTCTTGTACGTGTTGAACGTGCAGTTAAAGAGCGCCTAAGCCTTGGCGATCTTGATGCTATCATGCCTCAAGATTTGATCAATGCTAAGCCTATTTCTGCGGCGGTTAAAGAATTCTTCGGTTCTTCACAGCTATCTCAGTTTATGGACCAGAACAACCCGCTTTCAGAAGTAACGCACAAGCGTCGTATTTCTGCATTGGGTCCTGGCGGTCTAACTCGTGAGCGTGCTGGCTTTGAGGTACGTGACGTACACGTAACTCACTACGGTCGTCTATGTCCGATCGAAACGCCAGAAGGTCCGAACATCGGTCTAATTAACTCACTATCTGCATTTGCACGTTGTAATGAGTACGGTTTCCTTGAGACGCCATACCGTCGTGTTGTTGATGGTGTTGTGACTGATGAAGTTGATTACTTATCAGCTATCCAAGAAGGTCAATTTGTTATCGCGCAGGCAAACGCTATTCTTACAGAAGAAGGTACGTTTGCAGATGAGCTGATCACAGCTCGTCAAAAAGGTGAATCTGGTCTTCACCCTCGTGAACATGTTGACTACATGGACGTTGCTACCAACCAAGTAGTATCTATCGCAGCTTCGCTTATCCCGTTCCTAGAACACGATGATGCGAACCGTGCATTGATGGGTGCGAACATGCAACGTCAAGCGGTTCCAACTTTACGCGCTGAGAAGCCGTTGGTTGGTACTGGTATCGAACGTAACGTAGCAGTTGACTCTGGTGTAACTGCGGTTGCTAAACGTGGCGGTATGGTGCAGTCAGTTGATGCATCTCGTATCGTTGTTAAAGTTAATGAAGATGAACTTGTACCTGGTGAAGCGGGTATCGACATCTACAACCTAACTAAATACACACGTTCGAACCAAAATACATGTATTAACCAACGCCCTACTGTGATGCCAGGTGAACCTGTTGCTCGCGGTGACGTACTTGCTGATGGTCCTTCAACAGACCTTGGTGAGCTAGCGCTTGGCCAAAACATGCGTATCGCATTCATGCCTTGGAATGGTTATAACTTCGAAGACTCGATCTTAGTATCTGAGCGCGTAGTTCAAGAAGACCGTTTCACGACAATTCACATTCAAGAACTATCTTGTGTGGCTCGTGATACTAAGCTGGGTTCTGAAGAGATCACAGCGGATATTCCAAACGTAGGTGAATCTGCTCTGTCTAAGTTAGATGAGTCAGGTATCGTTTACATTGGTGCTGAAGTTAAGGGTGGCGACATCCTAGTAGGTAAAGTAACTCCGAAAGGCGAAACTCAACTTACTCCAGAAGAGAAGCTACTACGTGCTATCTTCGGTGAAAAAGCCTCTGATGTTAAAGATACATCACTACGTGTACCAAACTCTGTTTCAGGTACCATCATTGACGTTCAAGTTTTCACTCGCGATGGCGTAGAGAAAGACAAGCGTGCGCTTGAAATTGAACACATGCAGCTAAAAGAAGCGAAGAAAGACCTTACTGAAGAGTTCCAAATCTTTGAAGGTGGTCTACTTGCTCGTGTGAAAGCTGTATTGCTAAACGGTGGTTACTCTGAAGCTAAGCTTGATTCGATCGATCGTAAGAAATGGCTAGAGCAAACGTTAGAAGACGACGAGCTACAATCTCAACTTGAACAGCTTGCTGAACAATGGGATGAGCTAAAAGCTGACTTCGATAAGAAGTTTGAAGCGAAACGTCGCAAAATCACTCAAGGTGATGATCTAGCGCCTGGCGTTCTGAAGATTGTTAAAGTTTACCTAGCGGTTAAACGTCGTATCCAGCCTGGTGATAAGATGGCAGGTCGTCACGGTAACAAGGGTGTAATCTCTAAGATCAACCCTGTTGAAGACATGCCTTACGATGAAAACGGTCAGCCGGTTGATATCGTACTAAACCCACTGGGTGTACCTTCACGTATGAACATCGGTCAGATCCTAGAAGTACACTTAGGTTTGGCTGCAAAAGGCATCGGTGACAAGATCAACCAAATGGTTAAGGAACAACAAGAGCTGGCTAAGTTCCGTGAGTTCCTACAGAAGGTTTATGATCTCGGTGATACTCGTCAGAAAGTTGATATTGCAACATTGTCTGATGATGAAGTTCGTACGCTAGTTGGCAACCTACGTGGTGGTTTACCAATTGCAACGCCAGTATTTGATGGTGCTTCAGAAGCATCAATCAAAGAACTATTGAGCCTCGGTGATCTACCAACTTCTGGTCAGCTTACCTTGTTTGATGGTCGTACTGGTGATGCGTTTGAGCGTCCTGTAACCGTTGGTTACATGTACATGCTTAAACTGAACCACCTTGTTGACGATAAGATGCACGCTCGTTCAACTGGTTCGTACAGCCTAGTAACTCAGCAACCACTTGGTGGTAAAGCTCAGTTCGGTGGTCAGCGTTTCGGTGAGATGGAAGTATGGGCACTAGAAGCATACGGTGCTGCTTACACGTTACAAGAAATGCTAACCGTTAAGTCAGATGACGTTAACGGTCGTACGAAGATGTATAAAAACATCGTCGATGGTGACCATAGCATGGAGCCTGGCATGCCAGAGTCTTTCAACGTATTGCTGAAAGAAATCCGCTCGCTAGGTATCAACATCGAGCTAGAAGACGAAGAGTAATCTTGACGGTAAACCCTCTGGATTATCCTGGTAGAAAGGCGCTCGCCGAGCGCCTTTTAACTCCTTACAGGAGCTGATTGTGAAAGACTTATTAAACTTTCTAAAAGCACAGCATAAGACCGAAGAATTTGATGCAATCAAAATCGGTCTATCTTCACCAGACATGATTCGTTCATGGTCTTTTGGTGAAGTTAAAAAACCTGAAACGATCAACTATCGTACGTTCAAGCCTGAACGTGATGGTCTTTTCTGTGCGCGTATCTTTGGTCCAGTAAAAGACTATGAATGTCTTTGTGGCAAATATAAGCGTTTGAAACACCGTGGTGTGATCTGTGAGAAGTGTGGCGTTGAAGTTACACAAACTAAAGTTCGTCGTGACCGTATGGGCCACATCGAGCTTGCATCACCAGTGGCTCACATCTGGTTCCTAAAATCGTTACCATCTCGTATCGGTTTACTAATGGATATCCCACTACGTGATATCGAACGTGTTCTTTACTTCGAAATGTATGTAGTAACTGAACCGGGTATGACAGATCTGGAAAAGAGTCAGATGCTTACTGAAGAAGAGTATCTAGACCGTCTAGAAGAGTGGGGCGACGAGTTTACTGCGAAAATGGGTGCAGAAGCGATCAAAGACCTTCTTGGTTCTATGGATCTTGCAGCCGAAGTAGAAATGATGCGTGAAGAGTTAGAAACGACTAACTCAGAAACTAAACGCAAAAAACTGACGAAGCGTCTGAAGCTTGTTGAAGCGTTTATCAGCTCAGGTAATAACCCTGAGTGGATGATCCTAACAGTGCTTCCGGTTCTTCCGCCAGATCTACGTCCTCTAGTACCGCTAGATGGCGGTCGCTTTGCGACATCTGATCTGAACGATCTATACCGTCGCGTGATCAACCGTAACAACCGTTTGAAGCGTCTTCTAGAGCTAGCAGCTCCGGACATCATCGTACGTAACGAGAAACGTATGCTGCAAGAGTCTGTTGATGCGCTACTAGATAACGGTCGTCGTGGTCGTGCGATCACCGGTTCTAACAAGCGTCCTCTGAAATCTCTTGCTGATATGATCAAGGGTAAACAAGGTCGTTTCCGTCAGAACCTACTAGGTAAGCGTGTAGACTACTCTGGCCGTTCTGTAATCACAGTAGGTCCAACACTACGTCTGCATCAGTGTGGTCTTCCTAAGAAGATGGCACTTGAGCTATTCAAACCATTTATTTACAGCAAGCTAGAAACTCGTGGCATGGCGACGACAATCAAAGCGGCTAAGAAAATGGTCGAGCGCGAAGAAGCGGTTGTTTGGGATATCCTAGACGAAGTGATCCGTGAGCACCCTGTACTGCTTAACCGTGCACCAACACTTCACCGTCTTGGTATCCAAGCGTTTGAACCAGTACTTATCGAAGGTAAAGCGATTCAGCTACACCCACTTGTGTGTGCGGCGTATAACGCGGACTTCGATGGTGACCAAATGGCGGTTCACGTGCCTCTAACTTTAGAAGCACAGCTTGAAGCTCGTACCCTAATGATGTCGACAAATAACATTCTGTCGCCAGCGTCAGGTGATCCGATCATCGTACCTTCTCAGGACGTTGTATTGGGTCTGTACTACATGACTCGCGAAATGATCAACGCGAAAGGTGAAGGTATGTACCTTGCTGGCCCTAAAGAGGCTGAAAAGGCATACCGTACTAAGACAGCGGCGCTACATGCACGCGTTAAAGTACGTATCACTGAAACTGTTGTTGATGAAGACGGTCACAGCACGACAGAAACTAAGATGGTCGATACGACTGTTGGTCGTGCAATGCTATGGCAAATCGTGCCTAAAGGCCTGCCTTATAGCATCGTGAACCAAAAGCTAGGCAAAAAGCAGATCTCTAACCTATTGAACGAAGCTTACCGTAAGCTTGGTTTGAAAGACACAGTCATATTTGCTGACCAAATTATGTATACCGGTTTTGCTTACGCTGCTCTTTCTGGTGTATCAGTTGGTATCGACGATATGGTTGTACCAGCGGCTAAATACACGGAAATTGCTGAAGCAGAAGAAGAAGTACGTGAAATCCAAGAGCAATTCCAATCAGGTCTTGTGACTGCGGGTGAGCGCTACAACAAAGTTATCGATATCTGGGCGTCTACCAACGACCGTGTTGCTAAAGCGATGATGGATAACCTATCTTCTGAAACAGTGATCAACCGTGACGGTGAAGAAGAGAAACAAGAGTCGTTTAACAGCATCTATATGATGGCTGACTCGGGCGCTCGTGGTTCTGCAGCACAGATTCGTCAGCTAGCGGGTATGCGTGGTCTGATGGCTCGTCCAGATGGCTCGATCATCGAAACGCCGATCACTGCGAACTTTAAAGAAGGTCTGAACGTACTACAGTACTTTATCTCAACGCACGGTGCTCGTAAGGGTCTTGCGGATACAGCACTTAAGACAGCGAACTCAGGTTACCTGACTCGTCGTCTAGTAGACGTAGCACAAGACGTTGTTGTAACTGAACATGACTGTGGCACTCATGAGGGTGTCGACATGATGCCTCATATCGAGGGTGGTGATGTTAAAGTAGCACTAACTGAACTTGCTCTAGGTCGTGTAGTTGCTGAAGATGTACTAAAACCTGGCACAGAAGAAGTTCTGATCCCACGTAATACTCTGATTGATGAGAAGTGGTGTCAGATCATGGAAGAGAACTCAGTTGACAGCATGCGCGTACGCTCAGTTGTTACTTGTGACTCTGACTTCGGTTGTTGTGCTCAGTGTTACGGTCGTGACCTAGCTCGTGGTCACCTAGTGAACCAAGGTGAAGCAGTTGGTGTTATCGCGGCTCAATCTATCGGTGAACCTGGTACACAGCTAACGATGCGTACGTTCCACATCGGTGGTGCAGCATCGACGGCAGCCGCAGAGAACAGCATTCAAGCTAAGAACAACGGTTCTGTTAAGCTTCACAACGCTAAGTTCGTAATTAACAAAGATAAGAAACTGGTTATCACGTCTCGTGCATCAGAATTGACTATCATTGACGAATTTGGTCGTACTAAAGAGAAGCACAAACTGCCTTACGGTTCTATCTTGAGCAAAGGTGATAACGATGCAGTTGAAGCTGGTCAAACAGTGGCTAACTGGGAAGCGCACACATTGCCAATCATCACTGAAGTGGCAGGTCGCATCCAATTCGTTGACATGATCGATGGTGTAACGGTTTCTCGCCAGACAGATGACCTTACAGGTCTATCTTCAAGTGAAGTAACTGAAGCGGCCGCTCGTCCAGCTGCAGGTAAAGATATGCGTCCAGCTATCAAACTTGTGGATGAGAAAGGTAACGATGTAATGATCCCTGGTACTGATATGCCAGCTCAATACTTCCTACCAGGTAAAGCGATCGTTAACATTGAAGATGGCAGTGAAGTAGGCATTGGTGACACACTAGCGCGTATTCCACAAAAATCTAGCGGTAACCGAGATATCACGGGTGGTCTACCTCGCGTAGCTGACTTGTTTGAAGCTCGTAAACCGAAAGAGCCTGCTATTCTTGCGGAACACACAGGTACTGTGTCATTCGGTAAAGAAACGAAAGGTAAACGTCGTCTCATCATCACTCGTGAGGGTGGCGAAGCTTATGAAGAAATGATTCCTAAGCACCGTCAGCTAAACGTGTTTGAAGGTGAGAAGATCGAACGTGGTGATGTTATCGCCGATGGTCCAGAGACTCCGCACGATATCCTACGTCTACGTGGTATTCATGCAGTTACTTCTTACATCGCCAACGAAGTTCAAGAAGTTTACCGTCTACAAGGCGTTAAGATTAACGATAAGCACATTGAGACTATCGTTCGTCAAATGCTGCGTAAGTGTACGATTACACACGCTGGTGACTCTGAGTTCCTAGTGGGTGAGCAAGTTGAATACTCAAACGTTAAGATTGCAAACCGTAACCTAGAAGCAGACGGCAAACAGCCAGCTCGTTTCGAGCGTGAGCTATTAGGTATTACGAAAGCATCGCTAGCGACTGAATCGTTCATCTCTGCTGCATCGTTCCAAGAGACAACTCGCGTGCTAACAGAAGCGGCAGTTTCTGGTAAGCGTGATGATCTTCGTGGTCTGAAAGAAAACGTAATTGTGGGTCGTCTGATTCCTGCAGGTA
Organism: Vibrio sp. S12_S33; assembly: GCF_963889785.1. Taxonomy (NCBI): domain Bacteria; kingdom Pseudomonadati; phylum Pseudomonadota; class Gammaproteobacteria; order Vibrionales; family Vibrionaceae; genus Vibrio; species Vibrio sp. S12_S33. The sequence continues at coordinate 12,284 of NZ_CAWPQZ010000030.1, forward strand.
CTGGTTTCGCATACCACCAAGAGCGTCAAGCTAAGCGTGCTGCTCAACTAGAAGGTCCGTCTGCTGAACAAGCAACTGATAATCTAGCAGCATTGCTAAACGCAGGCTTTTCTTCAGAAGAATAAGTAGTCTAACGAGCAATCGTAAAGCGTTATGATAAAGGCACCTTCGGGTGCCTTTTGAGTTTTTGCTAGATAGGTTGAGCCGAGAAAGTAAAAAGGCTTATCCGATTCGAATAAGCCTTGATGCTTGAAAGTAAGGTTGTGATTAAGCCCCTGGAGGAATAGCCAAACTATTGGCGATTAATTGAATCAAGTAATCTTCTACTTCAAACCTAGCTTCAATAATTTCACCAATTAATGACAGGTCACTATTGAAGTCATCTAGATCATCCTCATCACTTACTGCTGCATATTTGTCTGTAAAATTAAGTAAAGGTTCTGTCGTGAGAACGATTTTGCCATAGGTCTGATTAATCTCATCTGTCGCTTCAAAGCCAGTGGAACGCCATTTATCCATCACCATATCATATATTTTAAAATGACCTTCCGAGATGTAGTCTACCAGTTGTTGGCAAAATAATTGTAATTCTTTAGGGGAGGGAAGTTCTGTTACGTTTGTCTTGGCCGAACAGGGTTGTAGAGCGGCAAGTTTGCAGTATTCTACAATCAGTGTTTGACGAGTATCGATCCAATGATCAATTAACTCACTGGAACCGCCCCATTGTTCTTGTGTTCGTTTTAATTTTTTTAGCATGACCATGCCCTCATGATCTGGCCACAAAATGTGACCTTTTCCTTTGCGTAGGGTTGTGTCTTTATAGATACAACTTATTGTCCTTACAAGAATTTATAGAACTAAAATTGCAATGTTACAAATTCTGGTATGAATTTAGATTGCCAGTAAAATGGAACAACTGCAAGGAAAGAGGTATGAACATGTTACAAAAGAGTGATGTAAAATCTGCTTATTGGTGTGTTGTTTCAGGAAGTGATATCTGGACCATCAATGGTGAGCTTCCATTTGGTTGTGCTGCTGACTACTCGTTACCTCAAGAGAAAGCGATTGAGATAACGCGTTATAACGATCATCCAGTGATGTGGCTCAATGATGCAGACCTTGATACAGAAAATGAAATGACCTCATTACGGGAGCTTCTGCACCTAAATCAAGAGCTATTCTTTGCTGTGAGCAAAGCGATTCAGTACGGGCATATGAGCCAGACATTACGCTTTTGTCCGCAATGTGGCGGACGTAATTTTCTCAACCATAATCAACTGGCCATGCAGTGCGGAGAATGCCGTACTCTACATTATCCGCGCATTTTCCCTTGCATCATTGTTGCGGTGCGCAAGCAAGATCAAATACTACTCGCGCAGCACCCAAGGCATAAAAGCGGAATGTATACCGTGATTGCTGGCTTTCTTGAAGTTGGTGAAACATTAGAACAGTGTGTGGCACGTGAAGTGTTCGAAGAAACTGGCATCAAAGTGAAAAACATTCGCTACTTTGGTAGCCAGCCTTGGGCATTCCCTTCTAGCATGATGATGGGATTTGTTGCTGAATATCAGTCTGGTACTATCAAGCCAGATTACACAGAATTGAGTGATGCGTGTTGGTTTGGTGTCGATAAAATGCCACAGCTTGCCCCAGCAGGTACGATTGCTAGAGCTTTAATTGAGCATACTGTTGCAGAAATAAAGGAACGATATCCTATTGAAAAGAAAAAAAACCCTCCGATGAAGGAGGGGGTAAGTAAGATGTCGTTATGAGATGCTGAGTACTTAATACCCAGTTTATTATTGTAGTTTTCGCTAGCGAGCAAATTTTTAACATTGTTACATGTTGCTTGCAAATTAAGCATTGATTTAAAAGTTAATAACTTGATCTAGGTTGCAAAGCACACAGCTTTTGCCTGTTATTCGATGTTAGAATAGCGCCCACAAAAAATAATAAGCCTTAAATTGGAAAACGGAATGACTGAATTAAAAAATGACCGCTATTTGCGTGCACTGCTAAAACAACCTGTCGATTGCACACCCGTATGGATGATGCGCCAAGCCGGTCGTTATCTGCCAGAATACCGTGCAACTCGTTCGCAAGCTGGTGACTTTATGTCTTTGTGTAAAAACGCAGAGCTTGCCTCTGAGGTGACATTACAACCACTGCGTCGTTTCCCACTGGATGCCGCTATTCTGTTTTCTGATATTCTAACAATCCCAGATGCGATGGGATTGGGGTTGTACTTTGAAGCAGGTGAAGGTCCTAAATTTGAATGCCCAATTACTTGTAAAGCTGATGTGGATAAAATTGGTTTGCCTGACCCTGAAGGTGAACTGCAATATGTGATGAATGCGGTGCGCCAGATCCGTAAAGATCTGCAAGGCGAAGTGCCATTAATTGGTTTTTCTGGTAGCCCATGGACGCTAGCTACCTATATGGTTGAAGGCGGTAGCTCGAAAGCGTTTACTAAAATCAAGAAAATGATGTATGCCGAGCCACAAACGCTGCACCTTTTACTCGATAAGCTAGCGGACAGTGTTATTGAGTACCTTAACGCACAAATTAAAGCCGGTGCTCAATCAGTAATGGTTTTTGATACCTGGGGTGGTGTACTTACCCCCCGTGACTACAACCTCTTTTCACTGCAGTACATGCATAAAATCGTCGATGGATTGATTCGTGAAAATGATGGGCGTCGTGTGCCGGTAACTTTATTTACAAAGAATGGCGGTATGTGGTTAGAGCAAATCGCAGCGACTGGCTGTGATGCAGTTGGTCTCGATTGGACAATCAATATCGCTGATGCGAAATCTCGTGTCGGTGATAAAGTTGCTTTACAAGGTAATATGGATCCATCAATACTTTACGCGCAACCTGAACGAATTCGTCAAGAAGTGGCAACGATTCTAGAAGGTTTTGGTGAGGGGGGGGCTGGTCACGTATTCAACCTTGGGCATGGAATTCACCTTGATGTACCACCAGAAAATGCCGGCGTATTTGTTGAAGCCGTGCATGAGTTGTCGAAGCCATATCATAAGTAATTGGCATTAAAGTACCTTATATTGGTAAGGTACTTTTCCTATTCTAATATAGGTAGGAATAATCAATGAGCTCAAAGCTAATGAGGCAAGATGAAGACAAAAGATAGGATCGTGTATGCGGCATTAGAGCTGTTTAACGAACATGGTGAAAGAACCATTACCACTAATCATATCGCAGCTCACATCGAGATTAGCCCCGGTAATTTGTATTACCACTTCCGTAACAAACAAGAAATTGTTCGTGAAATCTTTGCGTTATATTCCGCTGAACTACTTGAACGTTTTACACCGATTCAAGGGCAACGAGAAAGCTTGACCCTGCTTAAGCATTATCTTGATTCGATCTTTACCTTAATGTGGAAATATCGTTTCTTCTATGCCAATTTGCCGGAAATTCTTCAGCGCGATGAAGTGCTACATAAAGAATATATTCAAGTGCAAGAAAAGTTGCAAAGTAACCTGATTGACATTATGCGAGCATTCGTTGACTTAAAACTGCTGGCGGTGGTTGAGGATGAAATGAAGCCGTTAGTCACGACGCTACATATGATTGCTTCAAGTTGGCTTAGTTATCAATCGGCAATGTCTTCTAAAACACACATTACTGAGCAAGTCATTCACCAAGGCATGCTGCAAATGATTGCAGTGGTTAAGCCCAAGGCAACAGAGCAAGGAATAGAACAGCTTCTGTTGTTAGAAGACGGCGTTCGTGCAATGAATGCACAATGAGTGATTAGTTATAACCTTTGAGTATTGTTATTAACCAATTGAAACTGCTAGTTTCTCGGCTATTCAATTACGAAGAGTTCTCCTTGATATGCACTATGACATCTTTAATGGTGATGCTGATGGCATCATCTCTCTTCTTCAAATCAGGCTTGCTCAGCCACGTACAACAACGTTGATTACTGGTGTCAAACGCGATATTCAATTACTTGAAGGCTTGGATTTTCAAGCGAGAGATAGCCTCACGGTGTTGGATCTTTCTCTCAATAAAAATCGTACCGCTTTACAGCGAGCTCTTGATATGGGGGTGACAGTATTCTATGCCGATCATCACCAAGCCGATGATATTCCTGTTAGCCGCCTGCTTGATGCTCATATTGATTTAGATCCAGACACTTGCACTGCATTAATTGTCGATAAATGGCTCGGTGGGCAATTCCATGAGTGGGCAATAACCGCCGCTTATGGTGACAATTTGCTAGTGAAGGCCGATAAGCTAGCTATAAAAGCCGGGCTGAGCATTAATCAAGCAGAGCAACTCAAGGAATTAGGGACGTTAATCAATTATAACGGCTATGGAGAATCGGTTGATCAGCTGCATTATCATCCAGCAAATTTGTATCAAGCATTATTGGTCTATCCGTCTCCATTTGATGTTATTGCAGACCTCAATTCTCCCTTTTATCATCTGCAACAGGCCTACGAACAAGATATGCAGGCCGCTCAGTCATTAACGCCAATTCATCACAGTCAATGGTTAAGTGTGTTTGAATTACCTGACGACGCGGCTTCGCATCGAGTCTGCGGTGTGTTTGGAAATTGGCTTGCTAACCAAACTCCCGGTTCAGCGCATGCCGTTTTAACCCAAAACCAAAATGGCAGTTATACGGTGTCATTACGCGCCCCTTTAGAGAATAAACAAGGGGCTGGCGGTTTGTGCAGTGCCTTTGCCACGGGTGGGGGAAGGGAAGCTGCTGCCGGAATTAATGCGCTCGATAAATCTCAGTTAGCTGAATTTATTGATACTGTGGAAGTGTATTACCGTAAATAGACCGGGGTGGTTCGCTTATCGAGTTAGCCAACTTTTCGGATTTTCTGCTTTACTGTTACGTCGAATTTCAAAATAAAGAGAAGGTTGTGACTGCCCACCGGTATCGCCAGCTAAGGCAATCGTTTCTCCGGCAATGACCTTGTCCCCCTCTTTTTTCAGTAGGCTTTGGTTAAATCCATACAAGGTCATGTCACCTTTACCATGGTCGAGTAATACAACCAGACCATAGCCACGTAGATATTCTGCAAACACGACAGTTCCAGAATAAACGGCTTTTACTGACTGACCGTAATTGGCGTCGATCACGATCCCTTTCCAATCAATTTGTCCGCTTTGGCGTGTACCAAAACTGTGTAAAATTTTCCCTTTCAATGGCCAAGGTAATTTGCCTTTTTGCTTAGCCAGACCATCCATTAATACCGCGTTACGCTTTGCGGCTTTGGCGATTTCTGCTTGTAAGCGGGTTTCATTGCGTTGTAGCTCAGCCAAATAGACTTTGTCACCAGAAATACTTTTTTGAATTTTATTAACGGTTTGGCGTCGTTGAGATTGTGTTTTAGCTAATGTATCACGCTTCTTCGTTTGTTGTTCAAGCAGCGAGGCAATTTGGTCACGTTCAAGCTGTAATTGTCGGTCACTTTCGTTCAACTCGACTTGCGTGCTTTCTAGTTCTTGAATTGTCTTGGTGCGCGCTTTGGCAAGGTGTTGATAATACTGGCTTATTCTATCTTCTTCTATGCCATTGTTGAGTATGTTTGCCGTGGCTGTTGCTCGTTGGGTGGCGTAGTAAGTTTTGATGAGTTGGGCGAGTTTCTCTGTTTGTTCAGCTTTCTGAGTTTCTAGCAGCTTAATTTTTTCTCTAAGTTTATCAATATTGGCATTGGCAATCGTCAATTGCGTTTTGGTGGCTTTGATTTCATTTTCTAAGCTCGAGATACCTAGCTCTTGAGTTTTCAATGAATTTTGTAGGGCATCAAGCTCTTTTTGCTGCTTAGTGAGTGTTTTCTGCTGACGAGAAATTTCTCCCTTCACGCCGTTTAATTCTTGTTGTGTTGCTGCGTAAATATGAGTGCTTGAGATACAACCGATCCCTATAACCAGTGTCAGGCTTATTTTTTGCCATAGAGCAGAAGTCTTGATTGGTTGCGGTGTCGGCTTATTTTTCATCAGCTTTTCAAGTTTATATCTACAAATAAGTAAACCAGTATACTCAAAGCGATAGGAGAGTCGAAATTTGAATGTCAAAACTTGCAATCAAATCTGATCTTTAGACGAAAAAAAGCCTCGGCGGATATCGTCGAGGCTTAAGTTGATTGCGTTTTTAGCTACAGACCTAGAATGACCCGTTCGCGAACGCTCAGTTTGTCAGTTACTTATATAGAACTTCACCTGACATTTCGGCAGGAATTTCCATATCAGTTAAAGCTAGCATTGTTGGAGCTAGGTCAGAAAGTTTACCACCTTCTTTTAGCTCAAGATCTTTGCTACCCACGTAAATAAGTGGTACTGGCAGGTTGGTATGCGCCGTGTGTACACCGCCAGTTTCTGGGTTTACCATCATCTCTGCGTTGCCGTGGTCAGCCGTGATCAGTAGTTGGCCATCCACTTCTTTAATGGCTTCAACTACCTTGCCAATGCATTCATCTAATGCTTCACACGCTTTTACTGCTGCATCGTAAACGCCAGTATGGCCAACCATATCGCCATTCGGGTAGTTACAGATGATGGCGTCATATTTACCAGATTTGATCGCAGCAACGAGCTTTTCAGTTAGCTCTGGTGCGCTCATTTCTGGTTGTAGGTCATAAGTTGCAACTTTTGGAGAGGCAACTAGTTGACGCTCTTCACCGGCGAATTCGCTCTCAACACCACCGTTGAAGAAGAAGGTAACGTGCGCGTATTTTTCGGTCTCAGAAATACGAAGCTGCGTTTTACCTGCTTTTGATAGCCACTCACCGTAAGTGTTTTCTAGTGATGCTGGTGGGAAAGCGCAAGCTAGAGGAATATCGGCTGCGTATTGAGTTAGCATCACAAAATCAACGGCTGGGAATTTAACACGTTCAAAACCGTCAAAATCAGGTACGAATGCACGAGTAATTTCACGTGCACGGTCAGCACGGTAGTTCATAAAGATAACGGCATCGCCATCTTCAATTGCTGCTGATTGTTGATCTTCAGTTTTGATTTCAGTCGCTTTAACGAATTCATCGTTTTCTTCACGAGCATAAGCGGCTTCAAGTCCTGCCACTGCAGAATCAAAAGTGTACTCGGCTTTAGCTTCAACCAACAGGTCGTATGATTTCTGTACACGATCCCAGTTGTTATCACGGTCCATGGCATAGTAGCGGCCGATCAGTGATGCAATGCGACCTTTGCCAAGTTTCGCGAAAAGCTCTTGGAAACGTTGTAATGAACCTTCAGCACTGCGTGGCGGTGTATCACGGCCATCTAAGAAGCAGTGTAGGTAGATTTTTTCAGCGCCACGAGCGGCTGCCATTTCAATCGCTGCGTAGATGTGGTCTTCATGAGAGTGAACGCCACCAGGAGACATCAAACCTAATAAGTGAACGGCTTTACCTGCTTTGATCGCTTTATCCATCGCTGCGACTAAAGCTTCAGTTTGTTGGAACTCACCATCAGCGATCGATTTAGTGATGCGAGTGAGGTCTTGGTAGACAATGCGACCAGCACCAATGTTGGTGTGACCCACTTCTGAGTTACCCATTTGGCCATCTGGTAGACCTACGTCCATGCCTGAAGCTGAAATAAGTGTATTTGGGTTGTTCGCGATTAAGCTATCCATGACTGGAGTCTTCGCGTTGTTGATTGCGTTGTTTGCGTTATCTTCACGGTAACCCCAACCGTCAAGAATTACTAAAGCCATTGGCTTCTTAGCTGACATAGTTATGACCTCGTCAAATTCAAAGTAATTTAAAACAGAAATTAGCGTAATTTTACTACACTTTGAAGCGATTGCAGCAGGTTAAGATCAATGATTCTCCCTATCAATGCCAATAAAGGTAGCCTATTGATCAACATTTTTAAGCCAATAGAACGGGTTACAATGGTTTAATAGACCAGAATTCCCGTACCTAAGACGGCAATTAAAGCGCCACACCAAGCGAAGCGGTTTGGTCTTTGTTTGGTATACAACCATAAAATTGGCAGTAACATGATTGGAGTTGTAGAAGATAGTAGCGCTACCATGCCGACATTTCCTTCGCGTAAGGCATAGAGTATTAAAGTCATTCCTACTGCCATTGCAAGAAAACCGTTAATGACCGTGATAGTAAATATGCGCAGGTTAATGGTTTGGGTTGCTCGTGCCAATTTAGCCCCAGTAAATAGAAATAAACAGTGGGCTGTAAATGCGGTTATCATCCTGATTGCAGAGGCGGAAACAGGGTCAATGCCGGTTTGCATCACTGGCTTGGCAATGATGCCGCCTAAAGCTTGGCACAACGCGGCGATAAGACCAAGGCTGATACCAATCCAAATGCGGCCGTTAATGGCTTCTAATGCGTTATGATTTTGTCCACGACGACCAAAAAATATGGCGGTGAGTACGCCAGAAAAGACCAAGGAAGCACCGAGTAATTCAGCACTGCTCATACTTTCGCTGAATAAAAAATAACCGAGAATAGCAGAGAATACCGCATGGCAAGAAAATAGCAGCCCCGCTTGCCTAGGACCCATGCGATTTAAGCAGGCGAATAATGCTGTGTCGCCAATGAAAATCCCAATTAATCCAGAAAGCATCATTGGTGTGATCATATCGCTATTGACTGTTGCCCAGCCCCCCGTTGCGAATGCCATGTTGATTAAGATTACCGAGGTGCAGCCCATTCGCCAGCGACTATAAGCAAAGGTACCTAAATGTTTGGCGGGTATTACCGACATGAGACTGGCAATAGCCCAAAGAAATGCGACAGCAAGAGCGAGCCACTCGTAACCCATGATGACATCCTTGTGGGGGGTAAGGGGCTCTCAATATGCCTTAATGAGTGGAGAAAACAAAGATAATTTGTTGGCTGCCTCTAACGCTCCATTTCATAAGGCAGCCTGGTGGCGATTACACTTTAAAGCGGCTGATCTCGTGGCGCATAGCTTCGGTTGAGCGGTGCATATCACTGGTACTTTGACTGCTTTGTTGAGTCTGACTGGCGAGATCATCAGATGCATCTTTAATGCCTTGAGTATTACGGCTGATGTCTTCACTAACCGCGCGTTGCTCTTCAGCTGCGCTAGCGATTTGTAGTGCCATATCATTAATTTCAGTAATTGCTTGAGTGATTCTAACCAAGCTATCGTGTGCTTGTTCTGCGTATTCGACACTGTTATCGGCCAGTTTAGTACTGGCTTCCATGTTTTCTACCGCATGTTGAGTGTTACTTTGCAGTGTCTCAATCATGGTGCGGATCTCTTCGGTTGAACCATGCGTGCGTTGACTAAGTACTCGTACTTCATCGGCAACGACTGCGAACCCGCGTCCTTGCTCACCAGCGCGTGCCGCTTCAATCGCTGCGTTTAAGGCCAATAGGTTGGTTTGCTCAGCAATACCTTGGATGGTGGAAAGGATTTGGTTAATGCTTTGTGCATTGCTTTCTAGTTCACGGATCACTTTGGCAGCACTATCGACTTGATTAGCCAAACTCGTAATTGAGTCTCTGTTCTTTTTAATTACCGCTTGCCCATCATCACAAGCGCTTGCGGATGCTTGAGATGCGCTGGCCGTTAATTCTGCATGGCTCGCGACTTCAGCCGCTGTTGCGGACATTTCATGGATAGCTGTCGCGATTTGGTTAACGTCATTTTGTTGATGTTCTACACGTTGCGATGCTTGAGTGGAAAGATCATTTGCATTTTGTGCTTGTGCCGAAAGCTGGTGGCTATGCTCAACAATGCCCTTTAACATTCCCTGCATTTGACTCAAGAAGAGGTTTACTTTTTCTGCTAGTTCGCCAATTTCATCCATACGACGAATGTCTATTCTCTGAGTTAAGTCTCCTTCACCTTGAGCAAGTTGCGCTAATGCCCCCGAAAGCTCTTGAAGAGGTTTCAGCAGGCGAGTTACGACCCAGGTGCTGATACTGGCGATGACGATATAAAGAATCAAAGAGGCGATTGCGGTAAAGGTTATCTGTTCTGATACAGACGCATAAGCGAGAGATTTATCAACCACAATCCCTAGTGACCAATCGGTATTTGGGATACGTGACACGTAGATCAGTTTATCGCCTTGCTGTGGCCAACTAATTGTTGCCACTTGGTTTTCTTGAACCAGTGTCGCCATTTGTTGCGAGCTCAGTTGGCCGTTTAAATCGGTAAGTGGTTTCTGACTTAGAGCTTCATCTTTGTAAGCGACAATATTATTTTTACCATCGACCAGAAAAGCAAAACCTTGGTTATCGAGTTTTACGCTTAATACTTCTTTGATGATGTTGGTGACGGTCAAATCAGCAGCAAGTACCCCTTGTTTTTGACCATGGAAAGCTTTAGCAAAGCTCACGACGATACTGCCATCAAAGTCTTGGTAGGGTTCAGTAATGATAAGCCCTTGCTGGGACATGGCATCTTTATACCAAGGACGAGTTCTTGGGTCGTAATCGGCTGGCCAGTCTTCGGTTTTGTCACCATAGGCGATGGAACCATCGCTAAAACCGGCATAAACCGAAAGAAAATCACCGCCTTTTTTAGTTACCAAGAGTTCTTTATCAGCATTATCACTGTTTGCAAGTGAAGGCTCATTGGCGAGCATCATATCACTGCGAATACCTAGCCAATCACTGATGTAGCGACTGGTAGCAATACTGACATTCTCCATTTCACTATTAATTGCGTGAGTGGTTTCTTGCTGGAGTTGGTTGACTGAAATAAAGGCTTGTACACCACTAACAATGGCAATAATGATCGCAATAGCGACCTGAATTTTAAATTTGATGGTGTGTCTCATGAGTGATGTCCTTTGAACGATATGATCAAGGTTTCGTCAATATCGCAAATCATAAATTTGGTTAATTTGCTGTAGTTTTATCAATTACCAGTTGAATGGTTATTCATGTTAGCAATTTGACAGAAATATAAATAAGTCATTTGGAAAAATCCTACAATATTACACGATAGATTAATCTGATCTTGCTCGATTATTCGTCAGCAGATTGTGGTTGGAAATTTCAATTGCGTGACCTGCGTTCAATTGTGCAAGCCACGCATTTAGATGGTTAGGTTAGTAACAGAGCGGCAGTGTAGACAATACATAGCCCTACGATGCCAATAATGACACCCGTTTTCGCCATGTCTTTACTTTCAATCAAGCCTGTAGAGTAAGCTAACGAATTGGGTGGGGTTGATACTGGCAGGATCATACCGAGTGATGCTGAAAAGGCGACCACAACTAACAGGCCTTGTATACCGCCGACACTTGCAAGGCTTTCCATCGATACTGCAATTGCCGCTGCAATGGGCATTAATAAGTTCGCGGTTGCAGTATTAGACATAAAATTCGCCATTATCCAACACACTAATGATAGCGTGATAACCACAGAAACGGGCGATAGTGCGCTATAGTCAATTGCGTGAGCTAACGCTGAAGCGAGCCCTGTTTTATCCAAGCCAATACCAATAGCGATACCACCGGCGACTAACCATAATACGTCCCAATTGATCTGTTTTAATTCCTCCTTGCCCATAATACCGGTGAGTGTAAAAACTGCCAAAGGAATGATAGAGACAACATACGTATTCATTCCATGCAATGAGGTTGTCATCCAAAGGACAATGGTGGTGGAGAATGTTATATAAACTACGATCGCTTGCCAGCTTTTTTGGAATTTACCATTCAGTTTTAAGCTCATCTGTTTTTCAGAAGAAGGGAATAGTTTCTGCAGTAAGAACCACGCTAAAGTCAGCTGAATCATCACAAAGGGAAGGCCCATCATCATCCAAGAAAGGAAGTCGATGCTGTTTTCGCCAGTGAGATATTGCAAAGCAATAGCATTGGGTGGTGTACCTATTGGTGTTGCAATGCCACCGGTATTGGCTGCAATTGGGATACACAATACCAAGGCTTTAATTCCCAAATCACCTTTAGGAGCCGAGGCCACAATAGGCCCGAGTAATGCTAGCATCATGACCGTGGTGGCGGTGTTAGACATGAACATCGAGAATACTGCAGTAATTAGCATTAACCCTAACATAATAAACCGAGGTTGACTGCCAAAAGGTTTGAGTAATACACGCGCTAAGTTGCTATCAAGATCATATTTGGAGGCGGCAATCGCCAGAGCGAAACCACCCATAAATAAAATAATAATTGGCGATGAGAAAGCACTGAAAATATCGGTGTATTTCATCAGTTCACCTAAATCATGCCCTGCTGGTGGTGCACGAAATAGATGTAGTCCTTTGTCGGATATCATGATCAATTCAAGAGCGATGATCAAAATTGACGTCGCAAAGACGGGTACGGGTTCAAGTACCCATAGCAAGGCTGCTAGTAAAAAAATCGCCAATAGCCTGTGTTGAATTAAAGTGAGGTTATCAATAGGAATTGAATCGATAGGCATAAATAATACGCCAAGCGGTAGCAAAAAGCAGATTGCTAGCTTTATCAGTATTCCCGGATTGATATTTGGCATGCTTACGTCACCTTGCTTTGTTTACTTGAGGTGACTATCGTAAATGATATGTGAATTAAGGTCTTAGATGCGGATTGAAGTTTTGGGTTTTATGTTTGGAATGTGTGATTGATTTGTGTTTAGTCAATAAATTTGAGAGAAAATGAGCTCATATGTTAAGCAATGAGCTCATTGTTTGATATTAGTTTTGATGTGCGTACGGAGTACCCATAACTGTTGGTTCGCCGTGCTGCATTGAATCATCAAAGCGTACTTTATCTTTAGCGAACAAGTTGATCACGGTAGAGCCTAGTTTAAAGCGGCCCATTTCCTGACCTTTCTTCAGCATAACCGCCTTATTACCTTGTGCTGGGTAGTCCCAACGATAAACAGTGTTACCACGTGGTGGAGTGATCGTGCCAGCCCAAACCAGTTCGATGCTTCCCACAATGGTTGCACCAACAAGCACTTGTGCCATTGGACCAAACTCAGTGTCAAAGATACACACCACTCGTTCATTGCGAGCAAACAAGTTTGGAACGTTTTCTGCGGTTAGTGGGTTCACCGAGAAAAGATCACCAGGCACATAAATCATCTGGCGCAATACACCATCGCATGGCATATGTACGCGGTGATAGTCTCGTGGTGATAGGTAAAGTGTTGCAAATTCACCTTCATCAAATTCTTGTGCTAGCCTTTCATCACCGCCAAGTAAGGCCACTGCGGTAAAATCATGGCCTTTTGCTTGAATCAGTTTACCGTCATTAATTGGGCCAAATTGGCTTACGCAAGCATCAGCAGGATGAGTAATAACAGCTTCACTTTCGGCAATAGGGCGAACTCCCTCTTTCAACTCGCGCACAAAAAATTCATTGAATGATTTGAAATGGCTAGGTTCAGAGTGCAAAGCCTCATCCATATTGACGTTATACTGCTTAATAAACCAACGAATGACTGCTGTGGTCAGACCGCCAGCTTTGGCTGATGCGAGCCACCCCATCAGGCGTGTTAAGCCGTGTTGTGGGATCCAGTATTGCAGTCCAACTTTAATTTTATCCATTGTTTAATATTCCAATGTTAACTGTATGTTCTTCACTTTGGGCGCGAGATGTTACTGAAAAATAGGCGCGATGTCAGTAGTTACTCATGATCATAGATCGATTATTCAAACGAAAAAATGAAACAAAATTTGCGTTTGAATTTTAGCTCAAGGCTATAAATCTGCTTTTTTATTCCGCGAATATTGACGGTTGGCTTTGTTTTCTAACATGCTCTCAAGAATTCGATGATAGTTTTCAAAACGTATTGCACTGATATCGCCTTTCTCAACCGCTTCACGTAATAAACAACCAGGGTCATCACCGTGTTTACAGTCTCTAAATTTGCAGCCACCTAAAAATGGACGAAATTCGACAAAAGCTTCAGTAATTTCTTCGGCTTCTAAGTGCCATAGACCGAATTCACGTACTCCTGGTGAGTCAATCAGATCACCACCAGTAGGAATGTGGTACAAGCGAGCGGCTGTGGTGGTATGTTGGCCAAGGCCGGAGTTTTGAGAAACTTCACCTTCTTCGATTTCATTTTCCAAATCAGGCATTAAGGCATTCACTAAACTGGATTTACCCACACCAGATTGCCCGACGAAAATGTTGATACGTCCACTCAACTCAGCCTCTAGCTCTACAATACCTTCGCCTGTTACTTTACTGACCAGTAGAACTTTGTAGCCGATACGTTCGTATTCACGTAACCATTCTTGGTATTGGGTGCGTTGCTCATCGCTCAGTAAATCGATTTTATTGAGTACAACCAAAGGCGCGATTTTTACGGTTTCTGAGGCAATCAAATAACGGTCAATAATATTGAGTGATAACTCGGGTAAGACTGAAGAGACGATCACCATTTGGTCAATATTGGCCGCTACTGGCTTCAAACCGTCATAGTAATCGGGACGTGTCAACACCGACTTGCGTGGCTCTACTGCTTCAACAACGCCAGAAATACCCGCCATTGATTCAAGCCCTGGTCGCCAAATAACACGGTCACCAGACACTAGGGTTTCAATGCCGCGGCGCAGGTTGCAGCGCTGTACCGTTTGCGTTTCGAGATCTTCAATGTCTGCATGTTGGCCAAAACGAGTAATGACTAACCCTGTCTTGGCAGTACCCAGCATGGCTTCATCCCACTGAATAGTGTCTTCTTTTTGCAGTCGTTTACTCTGATTATTACGAACGCGTCGTACTTGACCTTTCGTCAGCTTCTTTTTCTTTGCCACGATTATCTACTTAAATGATTGTCATACGTTTGACCCACATCGAGATTTCACTCGAAACCATACGCTTTGAATCCTATGTCCAAAAGTATCTTGAGGATCTGAATTTGGGTATAGTACCTTTTTTATCTGCAAACCAATATAGGCAACGTATTTATGTCCTTTAGCGATCAGAACTTAATTTGGGTTGATCTTGAGATGACAGGCTTAGATCCTGAAACTCATAAAATTATCGAAATTGCTACCATTGTGACTGATAGCGAATTAAACATTCTAGCTGAGGGACCTGTACTGGCCGTCCATCAACCTGAAGATGAATTAGCGAAAATGGATGACTGGTGTACAACAACCCATACCAATAGTGGTCTGGTTGAGCGAGTTCGCCATGATTCTGTGTCACAACAAGAAGCGGTTGAACAGACGATCGCCTTCTTAGAACAATGGGTGCCTAAAGGGAAATCCCCTATTTGCGGTAATAGCATAGGTCAAGATCGACGCTTTCTTTACAAATACATGCCGGCGTTAGAAGAATATTTCCATTATCGATATGTCGATGTCAGCACACTAAAAGAGCTGACTCGTCGCTGGAAACCAGAGGTTTTGGATGGTTTTTCCAAGCAAGGGAGTCACCTAGCTCTGGATGATATTCGAGAGTCGATCGCGGAACTTAAATATTACCGTCAAACAATATTCAGCATTTGATCAGTAAAGCGTGAAATTTAGATGATGGCGTGTTAATCGATTCCAAAGATTAACACGCCATATTTGCGTGCTTTTTCAGCAAACTGATAAAAAATGACTTTTTTTATCAGGAAGGACTTGCATCACAAAAAAATGCTCTTATAATTCGCAGCCCTGAACAGCGGAAACGTTGTCAATGCGACACTAGCTCAGTTGGTAGAGCGCAACCTTGCCAAGGTTGAGGTCACGAGTTCGAACCTCGTGTGTCGCTCCAGCTTCTTTTGTTAGAAAGCTTAAAGCGCTCATCATGCTTTGAATGATGAAATACGGACGCGGGGTGGAGCAGCTTGGTAGCTCGTCGGGCTCATAACCCGAAGGTCGTTGGTTCAAATCCAGCCCCCGCAACCAATTTCGATTAAGTGCAACAGCGTTTAATCATGCGACACTAGCTCAGTTGGTAGAGCGCAACCTTGCCAAGGTTGAGGTCACGAGTTCGAACCTCGTGTGTCGCTCCAAATTCTTTTCGAAGAAAAGAATAGCGCCGCACAACCTAGTTAAGGTTGAGGTCACGCCTTTTTTATAAAGAAAGTGAACCTCGTGTGTCGCTCCAGCTTCTTTTGTTAGAAAGCTTAAAGCGCTCATCATGCTTTGAATGATGAAATACGGACGCGGGGTGGAGCAGCTTGGTAGCTCGTCGGGCTCATAACCCGAAGGTCGTTGGTTCAAATCCAGCCCCCGCAACCAATTTCGATTAAGTGCAATAGCGTTTAATTATGCGACACTAGCTCAGTTGGTAGAGCGCAACCTTGCCAAGGTTGAGGTCACGAGTTCGAACCTCGTGTGTCGCTCCAAATTCTTTTCGAAGAAAAGAATAGCGCCGCACAACCTAGCTAAGGTTGAGGACACGCCTTTTGCATAAAGAAAATGAATCTCGTGTGTCGCTGTCGCTCTAACTTCCTTCAGACTAGCCTCTGAACTTGGACTAAATATGGTCTGTGCTCTTTCTTTAATGCTGTGAAGCATCACCCCAAAAAAATATCAATAATCTGCAGTCATTGCGGATTTATTTTCGTCTTAACAACTTCAGTATTGCACTTTAATACACAGTGAAAATCAATGAAACCTAGTGATTCAAGGGTACTTATGATTTTTCATTAACAGACTTATCCACAAAAAATAATTGTGGATAACTTGGTGAGTAACGTGTTTTTTTATGATAATACGAAGTGAAAAGGAAAGATCTTTCTATAATATTTTAATTCATTCAAGTATTAGGATTTTCGTCAACTGGTTGATTTTTATTGGATTTTATTATTTTCTCTAGGATGGGTGTGCTCATTAATAGGATCGTTAATGAATGAATCTTTGATCCTTATCATTTATTGAAGATGTGACTAACTTTCCTCGATTATAGAAAACAGCGTTGTGTTTAAATTTTTGTCCACATAGCTATATTTTGAGATGCATATCAAAGTAATATCAATCGTAGTAAATAACGGTTCATCCCAGCTGGTTAAAATGCTCGATAATTGCGTTGGAATTTTTGATTGTAGAATAACTACTTATCGAAAAATTCTGCTTTGTTCTCAAGCCTTTTTCCTGCGCTATTTCTGATCACTTATTTACCGTAATTGGTATAAATACCGATCAGCTATGCAAACGTTTAGCGTTCATGCATCACGTGGTAGCCCTTTCTCGATAATTCTTATTAGCCGCTGATGTTTGAGATTGGATTGCTCTAGGGCGCTAGAGCGTTTCTGTTCTTGTTCTTCGATTGCCCACAGAATATGCTCATCTAACAGTTCTGAAATTCCCATCCTAGTTTTTAATGCTGTCAAAATGTGTTCGGAATAAGGTGCGTTACCTAAGGCTATCGCGATGTTACGCTGCCATTGTTGGTGGCCAATTCTACGAATCGCTGAACCTTCCATATTGCGTAAGAATTTATCTTCACTCCATGCAAACAACTCGATTAAATCTGGCTCATTGAACACATTGCGACGATGGAAATCACTTGTTTTAGTCAGTTCTGAAAACCGGTTCCAAGGGCATACTAACTGACAATCATCGCAACCATAAATGCGGTTGCCCATCGCCCGGCGAAATTGGTGAGGAATAATACCATCATACTCAATGGTTAAATAAGAGATACATCTGCGCGCATCTACCACACCAGCTTCCACAATTGCTTGTGTTGGGCATGATGTTATACAAGCGCTGCATTTACCGCATTGGTCTGTACTTGGTGTATCAATCGGCAGGGGTAGGTCAATTAATAACTCGCCAAGGAAAAACCAAGAGCCACTGTCTTTATCTAAAATTAGTGAATGTTTACCTGTCCAACCAAGGCCTGCTTTTTGGGCAAGTGGCCGTTCAAGTATTGGGGCTGAGTCAACAAAGGGCCGATAACCTAATGCGCCAACTTCTTGTTCAATTTTTTCACCTAGCTTTTTTAACTGGTTACGGACCAATTTATGATAATCACGACCAAGCGCATAACGGCTGATATAGGCATGGTTGGGATTATTCAGGTTGCTGGCAAAGCTAGCTTCTGGAGGGAGATAGTTCATGCGCGCGCTGATAACACGCACAGTTCCCGGAAGTAGTTCATTAGGCCTTGCTCGCATCATACCGTGACGAGCCATCCAGTCCATTTCACCGTGATAGCCAGCATCTAACCATTTTTGCAGCGTCGATTCATGTTCGCTAAGATCAACATCGCAGATCCCCACTTTCTCGAAGCCAAGTTCACGTGCCCACATTTTTATATTGTCTGCCAGTGCTTGGTAATTCATGATCAACGTGTTCATCGAAAAGGGGGCAGGATCTTAACGGATCATGGATAAAGGATCTAGGGAATGATCGTCAGTTTTGTCGATTAAACTGACTTTTGGGTAGAGTTTTTTCCTTTTATTTACAGAAGAGATCTTGTCTCTCAATTTCAACCCAGTTTACTATTCGAGTTCTTTTGATTTTTATATAGTCAACTATCGATACTAGAGAGCTTGTAATTCATGACCACGAAGATCTTTACCTTAAAAGACGAACAGCAAACGGTAAAATTAGGCGCAGCGCTAGCGACACTGTGTTCCGAGCAGACAACTATCTATTTGCATGGCGATCTTGGTGCAGGAAAAACAACATTCAGCCGTGGTTTTATTCGTCAATTAGGGCATGTCGGTAACGTCAAAAGCCCCACTTATACACTTGTTGAACCTTATCAACTGGCGAATTGGCAAGTTTATCACTTTGATCTTTACCGTTTAGCTGACCCTGAAGAGCTTGAATTCATGGGGATCCGAGATTACTTCACCAATGATGCTATTTGTCTTGTTGAATGGCCGGAGAAGGGGTATGGCTTACTGCCGACATCGGACTTGGACATTGAATTACGCTACGATGGTGAACAACGACAAGCGATGTTAACCGCTAATAGCCATTATGGAACGGCATTACTTAGCCAATTGGAGTTATGTTGAGCGTTAATTTATTTCGAACTTTTGTTATATCGCTTGCCTGCTGCAGCGGGTGGTTATTCACATCAACTGCTTGGGCGAATGCTTTAGAAGGAGTACGTGTTTGGCCTTCTCCTGATGAAACTCGGGTGGTTATCGATCTTAAAAACGAAGCAGATTACAGTTACTTCACACTTAGTAGTCCTGAGCGGTTGGTTGTGGATTTAAAAAAAACGACACTCAGTACTAAATTACCTTTACAGGTTTCCGATAGCCCGATTCTTAAACAGATCCGCAGTAGTTCTCCCCCAGAAAAAGGCACCTATCGTTTGGTTTTCGAACTTAAGCGTAAGGTTAATCCGCAACCTTTCAAACTTTCACCGACGCCCGGTGGTCAATATGGGCATCGTTTAGTGGTTGATTTACCCCATGACGAGCAGGGTGAAAAAGCGTCGGCAAAACCAGCTAGCAACACTCAGGTTAGTCGTGATGCTTCACAGTTATTAGGTACAGCCGATATTGTAGTGGCGATCGATGCTGGGCATGGTGGCGAAGACCCTGGTTCAATTGGTCCTACTCGTAAATATGAAAAAAATGCCACGCTGAGTATTTCTAAAAAAATTGCCGATCAAATTAATGCCGTACCGGGAATGAAAGCTGTTCTGACTCGTGGTGGTGATTACTTTGTCAACCTCAACAAACGTTCAGAAATCGCGCGGCGTAATAAAGCGCATCTTTTAGTGTCAGTCCATGCCGATGCTTTCCATACGCCACAACCAAGAGGCGGTTCGGTATTTGTATTGAATACTAAGCGTGCGAATAGCGAAATTGCTCGCTGGGTCGAAAACCACGAAGAGCAATCGGAATTGCTTGGTGGAGCAGGACAAGTGTTGGCAAAAAATAATAGCGATCGTAATGTCAGCCAAACTTTACTGGATTTACAATTTAGTCATTCGCAAAAAGAAGGCTACAAAGTGGCGACTCACCTACTCAAAGAGATGGGGAAAGTGGCTCACTTACATAAAAAGGAGCCAGTAAACGCAAGTTTGGCGGTATTGAAATCACCTGATATTCCATCAGTTTTGGTGGAAACTGGTTTTATCTCGAACCCAACAGAAGAAAAGCTATTATTCCAACGTAGCCATCAAGATAAGCTAGCCGGTGCATTGGCAAAAGCTATCGTGCAATATTTTGAAGATAACCCACCAGAAGGTACTCTATTTGCTAACCGTGGCAAAGCGCAAAAGCATAAAGTCCAACGCGGTGAATCTTTATCTGTGATTGCCAAGAAATACGGCACTTCAACGCAAGCTTTAATGACAGCAAATAACCTCAAAAGCGCGAGTTTAGCCATTGGGCAAGTATTGAGTATTCCCGGGTCTGCTACACCAATATCAGTGCCGGTGGCGAATAGCCCTGTTGAGACAGAAACCATTACTCATGTGGTTAAATCTGGTGATTACTTAGGAAAGATAGCCGCTAATTACAAAGTGAGTGTTGAAGAGATAAAACGAGAAAATAAACTGCGTTCTGACACATTAAAGCTAGGGCAAAAACTGAAAATAACGGTGAGCTTAAAAGACAAACCACTTCGCAAGCACAAAGTGCAAAAAGGGGAGTTTTTGAGCAAAATTGCTAACCAATATCAAGTATCGATTAGCAGTATTCGCCAAGCCAATCAATTGCGATCAGATCAACTGGCGATTGGTCAAGTGCTGATCATTCCCAATAAGTAGATAATCATTATGGTAATTAAAATTCTACCGGCTCGTCTCGCTAACCAAATTGCTGCTGGTGAGGTGGTAGAACGACCGGCCTCAGTGGTAAAAGAGTTGGTAGAAAATAGCCTCGATTCTGGTGCTACCCGTATCGATGTCGATATCGAGAAAGGTGGCGCTAAGTTGATTCGTGTTCGTGATAACGGCACTGGGATTGATAAAGAGGAATTGGCATTAGCATTAAGTCGCCATGCCACCTCTAAAATCCATACCCTAGATGATTTAGAGGCGATTGTCAGTTTAGGTTTTCGTGGCGAAGCACTGGCCAGTATTAGCTCGGTTTCTCGGCTAACCTTAACCTCTCGTCCGGCGACACAAGAACAAGCGTGGGCAGCGCACAGTGAAGGACGAGATATGGCGGTGAAACTTGAACCTACCGCGCATCCGATCGGTACATCAGTCGAAGTGTTAGACCTATTTTTCAATACACCAGCTCGGCGTAAATTTCTTCGCACCGAAAAAACAGAATTTACACATATTGATGAACTGCTAAAACGTATCGCTTTGAGTCGTTTTGATGTGACAATCAATGTACGCCATAACGGTAAAATGGTACGACAGTACCGCGCCGCTAAAACTACATCTCAGGAAGAAAAAAGAATTGCTGCGGTGTGTGGTAATGCCTTTGTGCGTCACATGCTGAGGATTGAACTTGAACATCAAGGGCTAAGGTTACACGGTTGGATAACAACCCCAGAAGGAGCTCGTCAGCAGAGTGACTTACAGTATTGTTATGTGAATGGTCGTATGATGCGTGATAAATTGATTAATCACGCCATCAGACAAAGCTATGAGACCAGCTTAAAAGCGGATCAATTTGCAACTTATGTACTGTTTATCGAGTTAGATCCGCATCAAGTTGATGTCAATGTGCACCCTGCAAAGCATGAGGTGCGTTTTCATCAAGCTCGTCTAGTTCATGATTTTATTTACCAAGCATTAAGTAGCGCGCTTGCTGAAAGCAAACATATCACAGAGCCTGAAGTTAACCAGTCAGCCTTTCATCACCCCAGTGTTGAGCTAGCAAACAAAGGCGCTGAAAATAGAGAAATAGAAAAGAGTGACACTGACCTAGATGCGCAGATAGGGCGGGCAGTGGATAAAGTCCCTGCATATCCCCGTAAGGCCGATAGTAACTATGCAGAGGTAGCGGCTACAGCCATACATTCTATTCAAGAAGTTCCTAAACGTAGTGAGTGGCAGCAAACAGCTACCCAAAGTACGTTTCGTGCGAATTATGACCGTTCGCAACAGCCGTCACCTTCTAAAGTGGAAGTGAAGGCATACCAAGAGCTGATGAAAACCGTTCAGCCTGCAACAGCAGTGACAATTCCAACAAAGGTGCCTGAAACTCTTAATCAACCACTAAAATTAGAGCAACTAGGTAAGGCGATTTCTGTTATTCAAGGCCAATACTTGCTGATGGGGTCTAAACAAGGTGTAGTGTTACTTTCTCTTATCAAAGGGGCATGGCTTAAAACTAGAGGGCAACTTAATACTGCCGCTGGAGAGTTAAAAAGCCAACCACTGCTAGTGCCACTGTCACTGAAATTGTCTGAACCAGAACGTAAAACACTGGCACAGTGTCAACCTGTACTCCGTGAGTTGGGAATCGAGTTAAAAGAACGCAATGCGCAAAACATGATGGTGATGGGAGTCCCTCAGCCACTTCGACAGCAAAATCTGCAACACTTAATTCCAGATCTGTTATCTTACGCCTCCTTAAATTTGAATGAATCTGGCGGGCAAATAAAAGCGGATATTTTAGCCGATTGGCTTGCCCAGCAGACAACTGAAGTAAAAAGTGACTACACTTTATCGGAAGCGATTCAAATGATTTCGGAATTGGAACAGCTTTGGCAGGGCAAACTACCTTTACACGATACTCGTTTTGTTCAGCCGGTTGATTTTTCCACCACGATTGCTGCGTTGTTAGCATAAATAATTAAAGTAATGATGAATCAGACACTACCACTTGCTCTATTTTTGATGGGGCCAACCGCATCGGGTAAAACTGAAGTTGCTATCCGTTTGCGTCAGAAATACCCAGTTGAAATTATCAGTGTCGATTCGGCTCTGATCTATAAGAGTATGAATATTGGTACGGCGAAGCCCGATGAGCGTGAACTTGCACTCGCTCCTCATCGCTTGATTGATATTCTCGACCCTAGCGAAGCTTATTCGGCGGCTGATTTTCGTCGTGACGCTCTACAAGCCATGCATGACATTACCGCACAAGGAAAAATTCCTCTATTGGTCGGAGGAACTATGTTGTATTACAAAGCTCTACTAGAGGGGTTGTCGCCACTTCCGGCTGCAAACCCAGAAATACGACAACAGATTGAACAAGAAGCAGCAGCACATGGCTGGAGTTTTTTGCACGATCAGCTGAAAGAGATTGATCCTGTTTCAGCTGACAGAATTCACCCCAATGATCCACAAAGATTGTCGCGGGCATTGGAAGTTTATCGAATTTCAGGTAAAACTCTTACTGAGCTAACTCAAACCAAAGGTGAAAGCCTGCCATTTCGAGTTAAGCAGTTTGCAATAGCTCCCAAGGAAAGGGCTGAACTCCACCGTCGGATCGAACTCAGGTTTGAAAAAATGATCGAAGCTGGATTTGAAGATGAGATGAGAGCGCTCTACGCTCGAAAAGATCTTCATCCAGATTTGCCATCCATTCGCTGTGTTGGCTACCGACAAATGTGGGACTATTTGGATGGGAATTGTACATTGGATGAAGCGGTATTTCGTGGAATCTGTGCAACCCGTCAATTGGCCAAGCGTCAGATCACCTGGTTACGCAGCTGGGATGATTTAACTTGGTTAGATAGCGAAAACATTGATCATGCAGTAGAAACTCTCTCAAATGCGATAGCATCTGACTGAATTAGCTGTGTATAATGTGATCGCTTTTGCGTGATGTACCCTGTAAAGGATCCGTTACTTGAATTTGGACGTATTCATCTCCATAACAAGTAATCACGGGGTTTTTATTCGTTTAGCTCAGATGCAAAGGCCGCACAAATAATGCAGTGCACCACTAGCTAAATAACTACAACAAAATTCAAATAAGGAAAATAAAATGGCTAAGGGGCAATCTCTACAAGACCCATTCTTAAATGCACTACGTCGTGAGCGCATTCCCGTTTCGATCTATCTTGTGAACGGTATTAAACTTCAAGGTCAGATTGAATCATTCGATCAATTCGTGATCCTACTAAAAAATACAGTTAATCAGATGGTATACAAGCACGCAATTTCTACGGTTGTTCCTGCACGTGCAGTGAGCCACCATACCGCGGAACCGCGTACTGGATCTGATCGACCATCAGACAAATCAGAAGATTAATCCTCTGATTAGCATCGTTTATTTACAAAGGAGTTGGTTGCTTGTTTGACCGTTACGAAGCCGGTGAGCGAGCCGTACTTGTTCATATCAACTTCACGCATAAGGGTGAATGGGAAGATCTTAGCGAATGTGAAATGCTAGTTTCTTCTGCTGGAGTGTCGACACTGCAAGTGATTACTGGCAGTCGTCAAACTCCACACCCTAAATATTATGTCGGTGAAGGCAAAGCCCAAGAAATTGCCCAAGCAGTGCAGGCAACTGAAGCTGATGTGGTGATCTTTAACCATGCCCTTTCTCCAGCTCAAGAACGTAACTTAGAACATTTGTGCCAATGTCGAGTGATTGATCGTACTGGTCTTATCCTCGATATTTTTGCTCAACGCGCTCGAACCCATGAAGGTAAGTTGCAAGTTGAACTGGCGCAGTTACGTCACCTTTCAACTCGATTAATTCGAGGCTGGACGCACCTTGAGCGCCAAAAAGGTGGGATAGGTTTGCGTGGTCCAGGCGAAACCCAGTTAGAAACCGACAGACGATTATTGCGTGAGCGCATTAAAGCGATATTACGTCGCTTAGAAAAAGTCGCAAAGCAGAGAGAACAAGGACGCCGAGCTCGAAATCGAGCTGAAATTCCCACAATTTCCCTGGTGGGTTACACCAATGCGGGTAAATCGACCTTATTTAATCGAATTACCGAAGCGGGTGTATACGCAGCAGATCAACTGTTTGCAACGTTAGACCCAACACTGCGTAAAATTGATTTAGCCGATGTGGGTACCGCTATTTTGGCGGATACGGTAGGGTTTATTCGTCATCTACCGCATGATTTAGTTGCAGCGTTCAAAGCCACGTTACAAGAAACTCAAGAAGCTGACATTTTGTTACATGTTGTTGATGCCAGTGATGAGCGTTTTCGTGAGAATATCAAAGCTGTTTATGATGTCTTAGAAGAGATTGATGCCCATGAGGTGCCAACTCTTGTCGTTATGAACAAAATCGACAATCTAGAAGGCCAACAACCTCGAATTGAAAGAGATGATGAGGGGATTCCTCGAACAGTATGGGTATCGGCAATGGATGGTCAAGGTATTGACCTGCTTTTCGAAGCACTGACGGAGCGACTAGCCAGTCAGGTGATTCAATATCAACTGTGTATTCCACCACTGCATCAAGGACGCATTCGTAGTACATTTTCACAAATGAAATGTATTCAGCAAGAAGAATATGACCCAGAAGGCAACTTAGTGATTCATATTCGAATGCAGCAAGTCGATTGGTCTAGACTAGAAAAAAGAGAAGAAGCAGTTTTGCGTGACTTTATAGTTACTTAAAGGACTGCTACAGTATAACGTCATATCAAATGATGGAGCTTTCTAATGGCGTGGAATGAGCCTGGTAATAACAACGGCAACAATGGCCGCGATAATGACCCTTGGGGTAATAATAATCGTGGTGACAAAAACTCCGGTGGCCGTGATCAAGGACCACCAGATTTGGACGAAGTTTTTAATAAACTGAGCCAAAAACTGGGTGGAAAGTTTGGTAAGAAAGGTGGTAAAGGCCCTTCGTTCTCTGGTGGTAGTGCAATTGGCTTTGGTGTCATTGCTGCTATTGCGGTGGCGGTATGGTTCTTTTCCGGTTTCTATACTATTGGTGAAGCCGAACGTGGTGTAGTGCTGCGTTTAGGTAAGTATGATCGCATCGTTGATCCTGGTCTAAACTGGCGTCCTCGTTTTATTGATGAAGTGTCAGCGGTTAACGTTGAAGCTATTCGATCGTTACGTGCATCTGGCCTTATGCTGACCAAAGATGAAAACGTGGTGACAGTAGGAATGGATGTTCAATATCGCGTTTCTGATCCATACAAGTACTTGTATCGTGTTACGAATGCTGACGATAGCCTACGCCAAGCAACTGACTCTGCGCTACGTGCTGTCGTGGGTGACTCATTGATGGATAGTATTTTGACCAGTGGTCGTCAACAAATTCGTCAAAGCACTCAAGAGACATTGAATCAAATCATCGACAGCTATGATATGGGCTTGATGATTGTTGATGTCAACTTCCAATCTGCACGTCCGCCAGAGCAAGTAAAAGATGCATTTGATGATGCGATTGCTGCACGAGAAGATGAAGAGCGTTTCATCCGTGAAGCTGAAGCGTATAAAAATGAAATTCTGCCGAAAGCAACCGGCCGAGCTGAGCGTTTGAAGAAAGAAGCTCAAGGTTACACTGAGCGCACAATCAATGAAGCATTAGGTCAGGTGGCTCAATTTGAGAAACTGTTGCCTGAATATAATGCAGCTCCAGAGGTTACTCGTAATCGCCTCTACCTCGATACGATGGAAGAAGTGTATTCTAATACCTCTAAAGTGCTGATTGATTCTGAATCTAGCGGTAATCTGTTGTACTTGCCGATTGATAAATTAGCCGGTCAGGAAAAATCAGAGACCAAACGTCAAATGAAATCATCATCAGCGTATGATCAGATCGAACTTGAGTCTCAGCGTACCGATACGGCAGCTGACACTGATGCTCAGTCTCGTTCAACTAGCACACGTCAAGGGAGATACTAATAATGCGTAAGTTAATGATCCCTGTATTGGTGATTGCACTTGTTCTGATGCGGATGTCACTATTTGTCATCCCTGAAGGCGAGCGTGGAATCGTGGTTCGTTTTGGTCGAGTATTGAAAGACAATAACGAAATTGCCCGTATCTACGAGCCTGGCTTGCATTTTAAAATGCCACTATTTGACCGTGTGAAAACATTAGACGCACGTATTCAAACTATGGATGGCCGTTCTGACCGCTTTGTCACGTCTGAGAAAAAAGACGTGATCATTGATACCTACGTAAAATGGCGTATCGAAGATTTCGGTCAATACTACTTGGCAACAGGTGGCGGTAATGCACTAACAGCAGAAGCACTGCTTGAGCGTAAAGTGACGGATATTCTTCGTTCTGAAATCGGTTCGCGTGAAATTAAACAAATCGTTTCAGGTCCTCGTAATAAAGATGTGTTGCCTGACAGTACCGATGCGGAAGTGGTGACGACTGAAGCGGCTAAGCAAGCGTTGGAAATTGATGGTCAGCGTGACCAGATTATGGAAGACGTACTGACTGACACTCGCGAAAGCGCTATGAAAGATTTGGGTGTTGAAGTGGTTGACTTCCGTATGAAGAAAATCAACTTACCTGATGAGATCAGTGAGTCTATCTACCGTCGTATGCGTGCTGAACGTGAATCGGTTGCTCGTAAACACCGCTCTCAAGGTCGTGAGAAAGCTGAAATCATTCGTGCCCAAGCTGAGCTTGAAGTGGCGACAATTTTAGCTGAAGCGGATAAAACTGCACGTGTAACACGTGGTGATGCCGATGCAAAATCAGCGAAGATTTACTCTGATGCTTACAGCAAAGATCCTGAATTTTACGGTTTCCTACGTTCTTTGAGAGCGTATGAAAAATCATTCAGTGAGAAAAGCGATATCCTAGTGTTGGATCCTAAGAGTGATTTCTTCAAATACATGAATAACACCAGTGGTGTTGCAGCTAAATAATCGTTAGTTGTTTAATCAAAGGCTCCTTCTCGGAGCCTTTGTTGTTTATTGGGATAATATTTCACTGTTCGATAGAGATAATACTATGTCTAATTCAATTTGGTTTGCGGTAGGTTTGGTGCTAATTGTGGAAGGTCTTGGACC
This sequence comes from Vibrio sp. S12_S33, assembly GCF_963889785.1. NCBI lineage: Bacteria > Pseudomonadati > Pseudomonadota > Gammaproteobacteria > Vibrionales > Vibrionaceae > Vibrio > Vibrio sp. S12_S33. The sequence continues at coordinate 39,962 of NZ_CAWPQZ010000030.1, forward strand.
GCTAATCGCCCCCAACGGTTGGCGTAAAATGGTTGCAGAGCTTAGCCAGCAGCCCAATAACCAATTGCGTAGAATCGGTGGCTGTTTGGTGGTGGCAGGCGGAATAATAGCTTATTACTTTGCCAGCTAGAGATCAGTAGTGAGGAGGAGGTGTCTCTTCTGAGGCATCGGCCAAATTAGAGGTATCCATATTCTTCACTTTACCCACCATGTATTTCATTTGATCTTGCATTTTAGTGATCAACATTTGCTGTTGTGTCAGAGCATCATTGAGTTCATTGATGGTTTGTTCTTGAAAAGCCAGTTGGCATTCTAAGTCATTAACACGCTGTTCTAATTGTTGCATATTTTTATCGTTCATCACTTATCATTAATCGTTTAATTTCCATGCTTGAGCAATACCTGCTGATGTACCAGTAATGACTCGCTGCTGGTGGTCAAAGGCCGCATCATACACTACAGCTCGTGGTGGACGGGCATCTTTTAACGGTTCAACCTCGAATCCTTGCTGCTTTTTACCGTTTTTAGCATCCCAAATAGCTACTTGGCTAGAGGGTGAACCAGTCACTAACAAGGAGCCGTCATCGGAAAAACGCGCGGTTGTGAAAATCAGTTGTCTGGAAAAGCTGCTCAATTGCGCTATTTTTTTACCAGAAGTTAGATCCCAAATAACGGATTGATTACCACCATCGGAAGTAAATGCCATCAAACCATCTCGTTGCAGAGCAACTCGGTTGACGCGTTGTTCGTGTTCAAAAGAACGCAAGATCTGCCCAGTTTTGGTATCCCAAAGATAAGCGAAATAATCATTGCCACCAGTGAGAGCAAAGCGACCATTGGGAGATAGGGCGACAGAATTGACTTTTTCTCTATGAGCAAGGAACTCTAGGCGGCGACCGCTGACTAAGTCCACATAAATAGCTTTACCATTGGATAAACCAAGTAGTACTTGTTCGCCATCATTTGATATATCAATACTTCGAATGAGGCCGTCAGAGATGGACCATAAGCCCTGTGCTTGTGTCCAACCTAAGTCCCATACCGCAAAATTAATTTGGCTTGCGGTGACGGCGAAACGGCCATTATCGGAGATGCGAATGTGTGAGACAGTATTTGCTTGAGGGTCTTGAGGCCCTAGGTCTGCGAGCATTTTATCTTGTTTAAGATCCCACAAAACCAATTGTTTTTGTTTGGAGTAGATAAGCGCAAAACGACCATCACGGCTGAGGCCGAAGCTGGTCGATCCATTCGGTTCTAGTTCCCAGCGTTGCACGTCGTTGTTAGAGAAAAAACAACCATTTAACATCAATATGACAATGCAGCATAGGATTAAATGAGAAATTATCCGCATGACGTCTAATTATCCGCTTTGAGTGTAAAGACAATCGATCAACATACCGTTATATTGGTACAACTCTGTTTTGTGCACCAGTCTTTCTCTGAGATTTGTGCACAATAACAAAAGGTTTGCCTACAAATTGGAGAAATAAATGAAATCATTGTTTAAAGTGTCACTGCTTGCGGCAACCGTAATGCTAGCAGTTGGCTGCCAGAAAGATGAAGCACCAAAAACTGAAGCAGCACCAGCGGCAGAACAAGTGCAAGCTGAAACCGGAAAAACGGTTCACTTTAAAACTGAAGATGACAAAGCAGCTTACGCAATTGGTGTTTCTTTTGCTAATTACTTGAGTACAAGCATTGAGAAACCAAGTGAAATTGGCATCAATCTTGATAAAGATTTTGTACTTAAAGGTATTGAGCACGTTTTTGCGGGTAACGCAGAGCTAAGTGAAGAAGAAACTCGTGCGGCTTTAGAAGCGCTTGATAAGCGTGTTGCAGAAACGATGAAAGCTCAAGCTACTGAAAAAGCTGCAGCTGCAAAAACTGCAGGAGACGACTTCCGTGCTGAATTTGAAAAGCAAGAAGGCGTGAAGAAAACAGAGTCAGGTTTACTTTATCAAGTAATGACACCAGCCACAGGTGAATTACCTAAAGAGACCGATACTGTTCAAGTACACTACAAAGGCACTCTTACTGACGGCACACAGTTTGACAGCTCTTACGACCGTGGCGAACCAGCTACATTCCCGCTAAATCGCGTTATTCCAGGTTGGACTGAAGGCGTACAGTTAATGCCAGTGGGTTCTAAGTATAAGTTTGTTATTCCACCAGAGCTTGCCTATGGCGAACAAGACACACCAACCATTCCTGCTAATTCAACACTCGTATTTGAAGTTGAATTACTGAAAATTGATAACGGTGACGAAGCAGCAAAATAATTGCTTTTCAACGTCATTATTACGCTAAGGGCCTGAATTTATCAGGCCCTTTTCTTTGAACCGCATACTCTGATTAATTGTTTTAAATCACTTGCTCAAGACTTAACTAGGTTTAAAATTAAAATTTTCTGATAAACTTACATCAATTTGTTGATTTTTCGCACTAAGGCTAGATAACAGTGACAATGACAGAAACTCTAAATGCGGAGATGTTGCTTGAAATGGAATCCGTACATGTGATGCCATTTAGTGAGCACGATAAAATTATACTTCGCTCCTATGAAGCCGTCGTGGATGGTATTGCTAGTTTGATTGGCCCTTTCTGTGAGATCGTGCTGCACTCATTGGAAGATCTCAATACATCAGCTATCAAAATCGCTAACGGTGAGAATACAGGGCGTCAAGTTGGTTCACCTATCACCGATCTAGCACTGCGTATGCTAAAAGACATTGAAGGTTCAGAGCGCAACTTCTCTCGATCTTACTTTACTCGTGCCAAAGGTGGCGTGTTGATGAAGTCCATTACAGTGGCAATCCGTAATGGTGATAATCGAGTTATTGGTTTGTTATGTATTAACGTCAACTTAGACGCGCCATTTTCTCAGGTTCTGCAATCTTTCATGCCAACACAAGAAGCGCAAGAAGCGGCGTCTTCAGTGAACTTTGCCAGCGATGTTGAAGAGCTGGTGGATCAAACTGTTGAGCGCACGATTGAAGATATCAATGCAGACAAGTCGGTATCTAACAACACCAAAAACCGTCAGATCGTGATGGAGTTGTATGACAAAGGTATTTTTGATATCAAAGATGCCATCAACCGTGTTGCTGAACGACTGAATATTTCCAAGCATACAGTGTACCTCTACATTCGCCAGCGTAAGACTGGAGAAGAATTGTAGTGAGCCAAACGTTGACTTATACGCTACTAGTCAATGGGGCGGTTTATGGCTCTCAGTCAGCGCGCAGTGCTTATCGCTTTGCTTGTGCTGTGATAGAAAAAGGCCACACCCTATCGAGCGTCTTTTTTTATCAAGACGGTGTGCTTAATGGTTCGTCGATTACTGCTCCAGCTAACGATGAGTTTGATTTAGTCAAAGCTTGGCAACAGCTTGTGCTAGAGCATAACGTTAAATTAGAAACTTGCGTGGCGGCGGCGCTCCGCCGTGGCATTATCAGTGATAGCGAAGCGCAACAACATCAACTTGCTACGCATAATTTAGCAGATAACTTTGAGCAAGCTGGTTTAGGGAGTTTGGCCGAAGCATTACTGACACAAAATAGAGTGGTACAGTTTTGAAAAAATTAGGTTTTGTTTTTCAATCGGCTCCTCATTCAACTTCGGCAGGAAGAGAAGGCTTAGATGCTGTACTCGCTGCATCAGCGTACAGTGATGATATTGCCCTTTTTTTTGTTGGTTCAGGCGTTACTCAACTTATCGCCAGTCAATCACCAGAACAGGTATTGAGCCGCGACTATATCAGCGCATTTAAATTACTCGACCTATACGATATTGAACAAATCTACCTTTGCCAGCAAAGTATTGATGAATTTGGCTTAGGGGCCGCTGATTGGGTGATCGATGCTCAAAAGATATCTCCCCAGCAAATCGCACAATTATTGGCACAGTGTGATCAAGTGTTAACCTTCTAAGGAGAGCCAATGCTTCATATCGTAAAAGACGCATCTAAAATGACATTAGTACAGCGATATTCTACCGATGAAGATGAGATACTTTTGATTGAAGATGCTGTATACATGTCTAACCCAAACGCTATGCATTTTGGGCAAATTATCGATCTAACGAAGGTTTATGTCCTTTCCGAGGATCTCGCAGCGCGCGGTGTGGAAGATCTCAGCTCGCCTCATATGATGAAAGTCAATTTTTCTGGCTTTGTTGATTTAACCGTTAAACATGATAAATCAATAACTTGGTAATGTTTTTCTGTTGATTTTATATCTAAAAAATCAACAGCCTTTTTTAGTGGTTAAAAAAGATCTGTATATTTCTTGACACACCTCTCACTGCTGCATAGAATTTTGCGTCCCTATTTGTACTAAGTACGTAGGGACTAGATTTTTCACAAAGCTTACTTTAAGTAAATTCAGGAGCTAGTTAATGGCAACTATTAACCAGTTGGTACGCAAGCCTCGTGCAAAGCAAGTTGTTAAAAGCAACGTGCCAGCACTAGAAGCGTGCCCACAAAAACGTGGTGTATGTACTCGTGTTTACACTACTACACCTAAAAAACCTAACTCAGCACTTCGTAAAGTTTGTCGTGTACGTTTGACAAACGGCTTCGAAGTAACATCGTACATCGGCGGTGAAGGCCACAACCTTCAAGAGCACTCAGTTGTTCTAATCCGCGGTGGTCGTGTAAAAGACCTTCCGGGTGTTCGTTACCACACAGTTCGTGGTGCACTTGACTGTGCAGGCGTTAACGACCGTAAACAAGCTCGTTCTAAGTACGGTGTGAAACGTCCTAAGTCTTAATGGATTTCCGTTAAGTAAGGCCAAACACTAAATTATTTAATTTTTGAAGAAACTGAAAAGTTTTGGATAACCTGAAAAAGACAACGGAGAATATCCATGCCACGTCGTCGCGTTATTGGTCAGCGTAAGATCCTTCCAGATCCAAAGTTCAAGTCTGAACTGCTGGCAAAATTCGTTAACATTCTTATGGTTGACGGTAAAAAATCTACTGCAGAAAAAATTGTTTACACTGCACTAGACACTATGGCTGAGAAATCTGGTAAAGATCACTTAGCTGTATTTGAAGAAGCTCTTGAAAACGTACGTCCAGCGGTAGAAGTTAAATCTCGCCGTGTGGGTGGTTCAACTTACCAAGTACCTGTAGAAGTACGTCCGGTTCGCCGTAACGCACTTGCTATGCGTTGGGTAGTTGATGCTGCGCGTAAGCGTGGTGAAAAATCTATGGCTGCTCGCCTAGCTGCTGAAATGCTAGATGCGTCAGAAAACAAAGGTTCTGCTGTTAAGAAACGTGAAGACGTTCACCGCATGGCAGAAGCGAACAAAGCATTCGCTCATTACCGCTGGTAATACCTTTAGTGCTGCGAGTTTCTCTCGCAGCACATCTTTATACTCTAAGGGATACCTTAGTAAGAGGATACAATCGTGGCTCGTAAAACTCCTATTGAGCGCTACCGTAACATCGGTATCTGTGCTCACGTAGATGCAGGTAAAACAACCACTACTGAACGTATTCTGTTCTACACTGGCCTTTCTCACAAAATCGGCGAAGTTCACGATGGTGCTGCAACCATGGACTGGATGGCGCAGGAGCAAGAGCGTGGTATTACTATCACATCTGCTGCTACAACAACCTTCTGGCGTGGTATGGAAGCACAGTTCCAAGATCATCGCGTAAACATCATTGATACCCCAGGACACGTTGACTTTACAATCGAAGTAGAGCGTTCACTTCGTGTGCTTGATGGTGCAGTGGTTGTATTCTGTGGCTCATCTGGTGTTGAACCTCAGTCTGAAACTGTATGGCGTCAAGCTGATAAATACGGTGTTCCTCGCATGGTGTTCGTTAATAAAATGGACCGTGCTGGCGCAGACTTTTTACGTGTTGTAGACCAAATTAAAAATCGTCTTGGTGCGACTCCTGTTCCAATCCAATTGAATATTGGTGCAGAAGAAGAGTTCAGAGGTGTCATCGACCTTATCAAGATGAAAGCAATCAACTGGAATGAAGCCGATCAAGGCATGACGTTTACATACGAAGACATTCCGGCTGACATGCAAGAACTTGCTGAAGAATGGCACAATAACCTTGTAGAAGCAGCGGCTGAAGCAAGTGAAGAGTTAATGGATAAATACCTTGAAGAAGGTGAGTTGACGGAAGCGGAAATTAAACAAGCATTACGTACTCGTACCATTAATAATGAAATTGTATTAGCTACGTGTGGCAGTGCCTTTAAAAATAAAGGTGTTCAAGCCGTACTTGATGCAGTAATCGAATATTTGCCTTCGCCAATTGATGTTCCAGCAATTAAAGGTCTTGATGACAATGAAAATGAAGTTGAGCGTCATGCTGACGACAACGAACCATTTGCAGCGTTAGCCTTTAAAATTGCGACAGACCCATTTGTTGGTACACTAACGTTTATGCGTGTTTATTCTGGAGTCGTAAACTCAGGCGATGCCGTTTACAACTCTGTGAAGCAAAAGCGTGAGCGTTTTGGTCGTATCGTTCAAATGCACGCCAATAAGCGTGAAGAAATTAAAGAAGTTCGCGCTGGCGATATCGCTGCAGCGATTGGCCTTAAAGATGTCACTACTGGTGATACTTTGTGTGATCAAGACCATAAAGTGGTACTTGAGCGCATGGAATTCCCAGAGCCTGTAATTCAAATTGCGGTAGAGCCTCGCTCTCAAGCAGACCAAGAAAAAATGGGTATTGCGCTAGGTAAACTGGCTGCAGAAGATCCATCGTTCCGTGTTGAAACCGACAAGGAAACGGGTCAAACATTGATTTCAGGTATGGGTGAGCTTCACCTAGACATCATCGTTGATCGCATGAAGCGTGAATTCAGTGTTGATTGCAACGTCGGTAAGCCACAAGTGGCGTATCGCGAAACTATCCGTGGTAAAGCGGAAGTTGAAGGCAAGTTCGTTCGTCAATCTGGTGGTCGTGGTCAATATGGTCACGTTTGGCTTAAGATTGAACCTGCGGAACTCGGTGAAGGCTTTGTCTTTGTCGACGAAATCGTTGGTGGTGTGGTTCCTAAGGAATACATCAGCTCGGTTGCGAAAGGTATCGAAGAGCAAATGAACAACGGTGTGTTAGCTGGCTATCCTATTATGGATGTCAAAGCGACATTATTCGATGGTTCATATCATGATGTCGACTCAAACGAGATGGCGTTTAAAATTGCTGGGTCGATGGCGTTCAAGAAAGGTGCTTTAGAAGCGCAACCTGTTCTTCTTGAACCAATGATGAAAGTTGAAGTAACCACTCCTGAAGATTGGATGGGTGATGTTGTTGGCGACTTAAACCGTCGTCGCGGCATGATTGAAGGTATGGATGAAGGTCATGCTGGCCTAAAAATTATCCATGCTAAAGTCCCTCTATCTGAAATGTTTGGTTACGCAACAGACTTACGTTCTGCCACTCAGGGCCGTGCTTCTTACTCTATGGAGTTTGCTGAGTACGCTGATGTGCCGAAGAATGTTGCAGAAGCAATTATTGCAGAGCGCACTTAACAGTTATTTGTTTAATAACGAATCTATTGCGCTGACGAGAGTTGGCGCATAAAATAGCAATTTCTGGCGCGTCTTGAGCTATATGTGACTCAAGGCGAATCATAACTAGGAAGGAACACGATCGTGTCTAAAGCAAAATTTGAACGTACGAAACCGCACGTAAACGTTGGTACTATCGGCCACGTTGACCACGGTAAAACAACTCTAACTGCTGCTATCTGTACTACACTTGCAAAAGTGTACGGTGGTGT
>NZ_CAWPQZ010000031.1:0-46001 GCF_963889785.1 Vibrio sp. S12_S33
TCTTAATTGACTCTTGCAGTTGCCAGACCACAAGACGTTTTTATCAAATTGAAAGGGGTTATATAACTGACTTATAGCTGTAAGCTTTACGGAACCCCCAGCCTAGCTGGGGGTTTTCTCGATACAATAAACGCCTCATCGTCAATTGAGGCGTTCTATTTATACGCTTTTTTTCTCCATGAGAGAGTAAAAATAACCATCAAGACTGGAAAGCGTAGCGTTTCAACGACTAACGATAGCAAGCCGCTATAGGCAATAAATGTTGCTGCATACGAAATGAGGTGGTTGCCCCCAAGTAACAAGATAACGGCTAACCACATTTGCGTCTCCGTCATACGGAACTCAATTTTTTTCATAACCAGCACCAACATTGAAGCAGTGCTCAATACTGCAAGCCACAAAGTGAAAATAGGAAACGGCCATATCACGGTCAAAATCGCAACTGAAATCGTTAAGCCCCACCAAACACCCCGTGAACTCAACAAAGTATTGATATCAACATCAGGCTTCAACTCTAAACGAATGATATGCCATGCTATCAAAAAACCGAGTAATCCGCCCATTGCCATATCCGTCAAGAATGCTTCACCAATATAAAATTGACTCAACATAAATAGTGACATTATCGCCAAGCATAAGGCAACCCATCGATTCCAATACAACCTTCCACAAGCTCTAAGCAGGATAATCCCGACACCAACCCATAACGCTATCGGTAAACTAGGAAATCCATTGCCATAGCCTTGGTGTCGCTCCAAAAAGGGAATATAAGCATGCGGTCTTGGCAAGGTAAAACCTTGCTCAGCAACCAAAGAAAGTATCGATGTCACGGAGACAACAAAAAATATTTTGAAAACAGATTGTTTTCCAAAATAGCCTGAAATCAATGGAAATAAAACAATCAAAAATAAAGGGCTTGCCAACTTTGTCAGCCAATTAGCCATTAGGTTGACACCATTCAACAGTGGTTCTGGCAATAAGGTAACCGCTTGTTGCAGTGACACTATCCAATGTAATTGAATTTGGTGGATCTTAGGGGCTGCGGCCATAAGCTCAGAGACATAATTAACTGGCTGATCCTCAGCTTGAGTAGCCATGTCTATGATAAATTGCCATTGTTCTGGGTAGCGGTACTGGTATGCATTTATTTTATTCGGGTCAACCAACATTGCGCTGGCGACTTCAACTCCGTAATGAGGCGCAAACCAGATCGGTAATTCATGCCCATCGAATACATTCTTGGGCTTAAATGCAATAACGTCCGAATCACTACGACAATTATAAATAACCGCACTATCGGTATAGCCTAATACTGATCCAACAGTCACCACTAAACCGGTTTCTTCCCATGTTTCTCTCTGAGCGGCTAGCTCTGGGGTTTCTCCTGGGGTGATAGTGCCACCTGGTAACGAAATCTGTTTTGTGATGATCTCATTGACCAACACAATCTTGTCATCGGCTTTGATCAAACATAGGGCACCACGAATATTCTTACCCTGTTCTAGTGCAAGACCACTCGTTGAAAACAGCAATGAAAGTAATATCCCGCTGATCAATAAAAACTGCTTAAACACATTAAAACCTATCAATATCAGCCACCGACCTATTTGTTATCGATTGACTTACGTAACCAATGAATATGATGAGAAAAACCTGAATGCTGATAAAAAGACTGCGCACCTTGATTAAAATCCCACACTTCAACAAAAACTTCACTTACACCATAGTCTTCAAAAGTTTGTTCTATTTTGTTTAGCAACATCTGCGCGATTTTTTGTTGGCGCTCTTTTGGCTCAACATAAAGCTCATCAATACTTCCCATTTGCACAGGTTGGCTAACTGTCGAGATCAGCTCACAAAAATGCCCCGTAATAAAACCGACAATTGCCCCTTGCTTTTTTGCGACATAAACTAAGCATTCTGGATCATCGAGATAGCGAGCAATGCTTTTCTCTTGTTCTATCTCTTCTGCGGTTTTGAAATATTGCGGGCAAGTGAGATGATGTTCATGGTGAAGGTCATACATTAGTTGATTCAATGATGCCAAATCGGTATCACCGGCTGGGGCAATCGTTATTTGTGACATATTTTGCACCATGAATGAAGAAAGCTGGGGGCACGATTTTATAAGATAGCTCTGAAAAAATACATCTCGACGTAGTCCCTTTTCATGCAAACACTTTCTAAAGCTGTCTCATTGTTAAGATATAGAGAACAAAGTACCCTTATAATAATTTAAGTAAATCAATATTTGCTACTCACATTGAAAAACGCCTCACAGCATGTGAGGCGTTAATACCATGGTCAATAAACCTAGTGATGTAGTGCTTTTTCAAGCTCACTAAGGCTAGCTGGATCATCAATTGTTGAAGGTACGGCGTATTCATCGCCATCGGCAATTTGACGAATCACCCGTCGTAGAATTTTACCTGAACGCGTTTTGGGTAAACGTTCGACCACCAAGGCATGCTTAAAGCAAGCGACTGCTCCAATCTCACTACGCACTTTACCAATTAACTCTTTTTCTAATTCCAGCTCATCGAGCTTGATACCATCTTTAAGTACCACCAAACCCAATGGCAACTGCCCTTTCAGTTCATCGTACACACCAACGACTGCACATTCGGCAACAGCAGGATGCGCACCGACAATTTCTTCCATTTCACCCGTCGATAATCGATGCCCAGCGACATTAATCACATCGTCAATTCGCCCCATGATAAACAGATAACCGTCTTTATCAAGATAACCACCATCACCAGAAACATAATAACCTTCAAATTGCGCTAGGTAGCCGGATTCAAAACGATCATGGTTGCGCCACACTGTCGGTAAACAGCTTGGTGGTAGCGGCCGTTTAAGTGCGACAAACCCTTGTTGATTCGCGGGTAATACTTCACCAAATTCATTGAGAATTTCAACCTGATAACCGGGAAGCGGCTTAGTTGCAGAGCCGGCCTTAACTGGTATAAGTTCTAAACCAGTAGGGTTACCCGCTATCGCCCAGCCGGTTTCGGTTTGCCACCAATGGTCAATAACTGGTTTGTTGGTGTTCAGTTCTACCCAATCTAAGGTCGGTGGATCAAGCCTTTCTCCGGCCATAAAAATAGTTTTTAACTTGGACAAATCATAACGCTTCAAACCATCGCCATTAGGATCTTCTTTCTTAATGGCCCGAAAAGCGGTCGGGGCAGAGAATAGCGCTTCGACTTGATACTCTTCACACACTCGCCAAAACGCGGCAGGGTCTGGTGTCCGCACCGGTTTCCCTTCATACAAGATAGTGGTACAACCATGAATAAGCGGCGCATAGACAATATAGGAATGCCCAACAACCCACCCCACATCTGAAGCTGCCCAGAATACCCCGTTTTGCGGCATGTTATAGATAGTCGACATAGAATACTTCATCGCTACCGCATGACCACCGTTGTCACGCACCACGCCTTTCGGCTTGCCTGTCGTACCAGAAGTATAAAGAATATAGAGCGGATCAGTAGCTAACACCGGTACACAACCGTGAGGAAGTGCAGCTTTAACCGCGCTATTCCATTCAATATCTCGCTCATGGTTTAGTTCAGCCACATGCTCGGATCGCTGCAATACCAACACTTTTTCTGGCTTCCAGTGACTGTCTAAAATCGCGCGATCCACCAGCGGTTTATAAGGCAGAATCTTATCGACTTCGATACCACACGATGCCGTCATGATCACTTTCGGCTCGGCATCTTCAATTCGCACTGCCAGTTCATTGGGGGCAAAACCACCAAAGACCACAGAATGAATCGCGCCGATTCTTGCACATGCGAGCATTGCCATCGCCGCTTCAGGGATCATCGGCATGTAAATGATTACCCTATCGCCTTTAGCCACGCCTTGTTCAACCAGCATGCCAGCGACTTTTGCCACTTGGTTACGTAACTCGGTATATGTATATTGGCGTTTTCTTCCCGTTACAGGAGAATCATAAATTAAGGCGGTACGTTCACCTCGCCCCTGTTCACAGTGATAATCCAACGCCAGCCAACAGGTATTAAGCACACCATCAGCAAACCAGCGTTCAATACCGTTGCTGTCTTTTTGTAATATGGTTTTCGGAAATTCAAACCAATCAATCTGTTTGGCTTGCGTTTGCCAAAATGATTCTGGTTCAGATTGAGCCCATTGATATTCCTTTAAATATGCAGACATAACATTTTCCTTCACGTCATTTTTCTATTTTAAAAATGGACTCTCACCCAACCTTCCATTAATACTCGCGCACTACGACTCATTACCGCCTTTTCTACTGTCCAATTATTATTGGTTCTGGTAGCACTCGCCCCCACTTTCAATGAGCCCGATGGATGACCAAAAGTGACCGACTCTTTTTCGCCACCACCGGCCATCGTATTCACCAAAGTTCCGGGCACACAAGCGGCTGAAGCGATGGCGACCGCCGCCGTACCCATCATGGCGTGGTGCAGTTTACCCATCGATAAGGCTCTAACCAGAATATCCACTTCGCTCGCAGAAACCGCTTTACCGCTCGATGACAGGTAGTTTTGCGCTTTTGCCACAAACGCGACCTTTGGCGTATGTTGACGTTGCTGTGCCTGTTCGAGATGCTCAATCAATCCCATTTTTAATGCGCCATAAGCACGAATCGATTCAAACATCGCCAACGCTTTTTCATCGCTATTGATTTTATCTTGCAGCTCAATACCTTGATAACCAATCGCATTCGCTTCAACAAAAATGGTTGGAATGCCTGCATTAATCATGGTGGCTTTTAAGGTGCCTAAACCGGGCACTTCCAGATCATCAACCAAATTTCCTGTTGGGAACATGGAGTTATTATTATCGGTAGCTGTATCTGCAGGATTAAGAAAATCAACCTGAATTTCGGCAGCAGGGAACGTCACGCCATCTAATTCAAAATCCCCCATTTCTTGTACTTCACCATTACAAATCGGCACATGCACTAAAATGGTTTTTCCAATGTTCGCTTGCCACACGCGCACTGTTACTACACCATTGTCGGGAATGCGCTCTTTATCGATAAAGCCACTATGAAGGGCAAACGGGCCTACTGCAGCGGAAAGATTGCCGCAATTTCCACTCCAATCGACAAACGGTTTATCGATAGAAACTTGTCCGAACAGGTAATCAACATCGTGATCGTCTCGCTCGCTTTTACTGACAATGACGGTTTTACTGGTGCTCGATGTAGCCCCCCCCATGCCATCAATCTGCTTAGCATAAGGATCAGGGCTACCAATCACACGTAGCAACAGCTGGTCTCTGATTTCTCCAGCTTGTTGTGCAGCTTGTGGTAAATCTTCTAATCGAAAGAAAACGCCTTTGCTCGTACCACCACGCATATAAGTAGCTGGGATTTTTAATGATTTACTCACTTATCTTTCTCCCTACTGAGCCAGAAAATCTTGCGCGAAACGTTGTAATACACCGCCTGCGTTATAGACATTCACTTCATCAGCCGTGTCTAAACGACATGTCACCGCAATGTCTAGTTTCTCACCGTTTCTTTCGCCTTGAGTACGAGTGATAACCAAAGCTAAATCGACACACGGTTTGATCTCACCCACAACATCATAAAGTTCAGTACCATCGAGTTCTAACGTGTGACGATCAGTCCCAGCTTTAAATTGCAGTGGTAGCACGCCCATACCGACTAAATTAGTACGATGAATGCGTTCAAAACCTTCAGCCACAATCGCTTCAACGCCAGCTAAACGCACTCCTTTCGCCGCCCAGTCACGAGATGAACCCTGACCGTAATCGGCTCCTGCGATAATTATGAGCGGTTGTTTACGATTCATGTAAGTTTCAATGGCTTCCCACATACGTGTGACCTGCCCTTCAGGCTCAATGCGTGCCAGTGATCCTTGTTGAACCTTACCCCGCGGTTGCACCATTTCATTAAATAACTTGGGGTTAGCAAAAGTGGCACGCTGCGCGGTGAGGTGATCGCCTCGGTGGGTTGCATACGAGTTAAAATCAGCTTCTGGAACCCCCATTTGGGTCAGGTACTCACCTGCGGCACTAGAAGCTAAAATAGCGTTCGATGGTGATAAGTGGTCGGTAGTGATATTGTCACCCAAAATCGCCAGAGGACGCATACCAGACAAACTTCTCTCACCGGCTAGAGCACCTTGCCAATAAGGAGGACGACGGATATAGGTACTCATTGGCCGCCAATCATAAAGCGGATTGTTGTTTGCTGCTTCACTCTCTGGCTTAAACATCTGAATATAGATTTGATTGAACTGTGCCGGTTTTACGTGATGATTAACAACAGCATCAATGTCTTCATCGCTCGGCCACAAGTCATTGAGATAGATCGGGTTACCTTGTGCATCAGTGCCCAATGCATCTTTTTCAATATCAAAACGAATCGTTCCCGCCAACGCGTAAGCCACCACCAACGGTGGTGAAGCTAAGAATGCTTGTTTGGCATAAGGGTGAATACGACCGTCAAAGTTACGGTTGCCCGACAACACAGCTGTGGTGTAAAGGTCGCGTTCGATGATTTCATTTTGGATGAGCGGATCCAGCGCACCACTCATGCCATTACAGGTGGTACATGCATAGCCGACAATCCCAAAACCAAGCTGCTCCAACTCGGATAGTAATCCCGCATCTTCTAGGTATAACTTGGCCACTTTTGAACCTGGAGCGAATGACGTTTTCACCCAAGGTTTACGCACCAAACCAAGCTGATTCGCTTTTTTGGCCAACAGTGCTGCTGCAACCACATTACGTGGGTTACTGGTATTGGTACACGACGTAATGGCGGCGATGATCACCGCGCCATCAGGCAATTCACCCTCTTTTTCTTGCCATTCACCAGCGATACCGCGCTGAGTGAGTTCGGAGGTGGGTAAGCGACGATGTGGATTAGAAGGTCCTGCAAGATTGCGTTGTATTTGTGATAAATCAAATTCCAACACACGCTCATATTCCGCGTGTTGCAAATCATCCGCCCACAGCCCCGTTTGCTTTGCATATTGCTCCACTAACGCCACTTGTTCGGCATCTCGTCCCGTTAGCTTTAGGTAATTGATAGTCTGTTCATCAATGTAAAACATCCCTGCGGTTGCGCCGTATTCAGGTGTCATATTAGAGATGGTAGCGCGATCACCAATGGTCAAATTACGCGCCCCTTCGCCAAAAAATTCCAGATAACACGAAACCACGCGCTGGTTACGTAAAAATTCAGTTATCGCGAGTACAATATCGGTAGCGGTGATACCGGGCTGACGGTTCCCAGTTAATTTCACCCCAACAATATCGGGTAAACGCATCATTGATGGGCGACCGAGCATCACTGTTTCAGCCTCTAGGCCGCCAACACCAATCGCTATCACACCTAATGCATCGACATGCGGCGTGTGGCTGTCGGTGCCAACACACGTATCTGGAAAGGCAACACCATCTTTGACTTGAACCACAGGCGACATTTTTTCTAGATTAATTTGGTGCATGATGCCGTTACCCGCAGGGATGACGCTGATATTTTCAAACGCGGTTTTACACCATTCGATAAAATGGAAGCGGTCTTCATTGCGACGGTCTTCAATTGCGCGATTTTTCTCAAAGGCATTAGGCTCAAAGCCTGCGTGCTCCACCGCTAAGGAGTGATCGACTATTAATTGCGTCTCCACCACTGGATTAACCTTGGCTGGATCACCACCTTGTTCGGCAATCGCATCTCTTAAACCAGCTAAATCAACCAATGCGGTTTGGCCTAAAATATCGTGGCAAACGACACGCGCTGGATACCAAGGAAAATCTAGATCACGCTTGCGCTCAATCAATTGCTTTAAAGAATCAACCAATGCATGCGGCTCGCAACGACGGACTAAGTTTTCCGCCAAAATTCGCGAGGTGTAAGGGAGTTTTTCATACGCACCCATTTGAATTTCATCAACCGCTTGGCACGCGTCAAAATAATCCAGTGTTGTACCTGCCAATGTTTTTTTGTATTGGCTATTACTCTGAAACTGGCTAACTGTTTGATTATTCATTACTTCCACCCATCACATTATTCCTCCCTCAAACCGTCCCCAAAGTGGGGAACGCTTTATATTTCGTTATTTACGCTGCTCTATCGGTAACCATTGTTGATGCTCTGGGCCATCGTAGTCGGCACTTGGACGAATGATTCGGTTATTGGCACGTTGTTCAAAAACATGCGCAGCCCAGCCTGTTAAACGACTCATCACAAAAATAGGGGTAAAGAGTTTGGTGGGAATATCCATAAAGTGATACGCCGAAGCATGGAAGAAATCGGCATTGCAGAATAAACCTTTTTCGCGCTTCATCACCGCTTCGACTCTCTCTGACACGGCGTACAGATGAGTATCGCCGACGGCTTCAGACAAAGTTTTAGACCAGCGTTTGATCAGCGCATTGCGCGGGTCACTTTCACGATAAATTGCATGACCAAATCCCATAATTTTGTCTTTATTAGCGAGCATTTGCAGGATGTTGGACTCTGCTTCTTCAGGTGTTTGCCAATTTTCAATCATTTCCATTGCCGCTTCATTGGCACCACCATGCAACGGGCCACGCAATGTACCAATCGCACCAGTCACGCAAGAGTGGATGTCTGACAAGGTAGATGCACACACTCGCGCTGCAAACGTTGAAGCGTTAAATTCATGCTCAGCGTACAAAATTAATGAGCAATGCATCACTTGCTTATGTAGCTCGCTTGGGGTTTTCCCGGTCAACATTTTCAAAAAGTAACCACCGATGCAATCTTCACTTTGATCTTCGGTATCAATGCGAACGCCATCGTGGCTAAAACGATACCAGTAACAAATAATGGCCGGAAACAGCGCCAACATGCGCTCAGTCGCACTGAGTTGCTCATCAAAGCTGTGTTCAGTTTCAAGATTACCAAGTACAGAACAGCCTGTGCGCATGACATCCATTGGATGCGCATCCTCAGGGATAAGCTCTAGTGCAGCCTTCAGTGGCTGTGGCAAACCACGTAGACCAATTAAACGAGTTTTGTATTGATCCAATTCGGCTTGGGTAGGTAAATGTCCAACCAATAATAAATGCGCGACTTCTTCAAATTGTGCGTTATTGGCAAGGTCAGTAATATCGTAACCTCGATAAGTTAAGCCGGTTCCGGTTTTTCCTACGGTACACAAAGCAGTAACGCCCGCGCTTTGTCCGCGCAGACCTGCGCCGCCGAGTGGTGCATTTGACATGTTGAACTCCTTTTCTTGCTCTTACGCCCTATCTCGTGTGGATGTGCTTTTATCTTCATCATGTCTTGTCTTTCTAAAAATCCGAAGTTGTAGAAAAACACCATAATTAGGTAGCGGGTCGTTCAAGCTATTTCACGTTATTGAATATGCTCATTTAGAGCTTGTTATTTCTATTTATCTTGTTAGTGGCCAATAGTTAATTCAGTCCATGCTTATTCTGTTGATTTTTATTTGATGTATTGCGCTTTTCATTAAGCGCACTTCACTTATTCTTTCTCAGAGAACAGCTGATCGAGTTTGTCTTCATAATCGTGGTAATTGAGATAATCATAAAGTTCGTTGCGGGTTTGCATCGTATCGAGTAAAGCTTCTTGGTTGCCATGTTCGAGTAAATGGCGATACACCATTTCAGCCGCTTTATTCATTGCTCGGAACGCACTGAGTGGATAAAGCACCATGTCAACTTTCGATTTTGCTAAAGCCTGACAGCCATAAAGTGGCGTCTGGCCAAACTCGGTAATATTGGCCAAAATTGGCACGTGTTTACCACTAGCCGCAGCAAGTGCAGTCGAAAAACGGTCATACTGTTCTAGAGTGGTCATCGCTTCAGGGAAAATCATATCTGCGCCAGCATCCACACAAGCAATCGCACGCTCTATTGCGCTATCAATTCCTTCCACCGCTAACGCATCTGTTCGTGCCATGATGACAAATTCAGGATTGATGCGTGCATCAGCGGCCGCTTTCACGCGATCCACCATTTCTTGTTGACTGACAATGGCTTTGTTTGGTCGGTGGCCACAGCGCTTCTGCGCGACTTGATCTTCCATGTGGATCGCGGCTGCACCGGCTTTTTCCATCGATTTGATCGTGCGGGCAATGTTAAATGCACCACCGAATCCGGTATCTATATCGACCAGCAAAGGCAAATCACACGCATTAGTAATGCGCTCCACATCCACCAGCACATCGTTAAGCGTTGTTATGCCAAGATCCGGCAATCCATAAGACGCATTGGCAATACCGCCACCGGAAAGATAAATCGCTTGGTGGCCTAAACGTTTCGCCATCATGGCGCAATAAGGGTTGACGGTGCCGACAATTTGCAGCGGGTCATTACTTTGCACGGCGAGTCTAAATTTCGCCCCCGGACTTAAGCTCATGAGATTCTCCTAATCAGTGCGCTTTAGATTTCGATTCTTTTCGTCTTGAAGTGGTTCTACACTGACACTCAGCCTGTACCACCACTATTTATTTAATAACTTCAAGCCATTGGTTATCTACTGTTCGTTCGCAATCTGCTGTTCAATCAATTTCCGGCTACCGGATATATGGCGTCGCATTAACATTTCAGCCAATTCTTCATCGTGGTTTTTTATCGCTTGCAGAATGTATTTATGCTCATCTAACGCCTCTTTAGGGCGTGAATGTGAACGCGGTGATTGATAGCGATACATACGTAATAAGTGATAAAGCTCATCGCACAATAAAGTGATGAGTTTCTGATTGCGGCTCGCTTTGATGATGCAGTAATGAAAGTCGAAATCACCATGCTGGTGAAAGTAAGATGCCCCTTCCACTTGGTCGATATGGTGAGAATGTGTCGACAATAACCCTTCAAGTCTAATTAACTCGTCGGTGTTGATATTGCGAGCCGCAAGCCTAGCGGCCATTCCTTCAAGAGCCTCGCGCACCGCGTATAACTCAACTAATTTGTCGGGTGATAGTTGAATAACCCGTGCGCCAATATGTGGGATACGCTCGATCAAGCCTAGTCCTTCAACTCGCATAATGGCTTCACGCAGTGGACCTCGGCTGACTTGAAAATGTTTAGCAAGTTCCGGTTCTGAAATCTTACTGCCGGGTGCGATTTGCCCTTCAACAATCGCTTCAATCAAATACTCAGTCAGATTCTCAGATTTGGTGCTTTCTTTTTCTGGCTTAGCCATCAACTCTTTTTGACGCTCAAGAGTGCTTGTTTTTAGCGCTTTATTTTGGACTATTGTATTCATCATTTCGCCTTACACAGTTCTTCACTAGCTGGTTTACATCACTAAAAAGAAAAATGTGTTAACAATTAATTAAACTAAACACAAAATATACCAATAAAGTGTCAACAATCAAGACAATTGTCGACACTTTAGACTAATGTATAATAAACTGACTCAATGTCTAACCAGAATGTAAAGGTTAGATAGCAAGGTAACTCTGTGAGCTTGGAAAGGGAAAAATAATCATTGAACCGATAGAATAACAAATGCAAACAATCACCTATGACATGGTAGTCACTATGAGTCTTTGGAAGACAAGCACAACTGCACAATATTTTACCTCACTACTCACTATTCCTTTGCTATCGGGATGCATTGCTTATTCATTAGATGAATACCACTCAATGACCTACTCTACTTTAAGTGAGGCTTACTACTCAGAAAACGAACTTACTGTTGCGGATAACCCAAATGTAGTTCGAAGCGCGGTTGAGCAAAATCACTTGGTATGGACAACCGACCTCAAATCTGTCGAAGATGAATTACCTACGCTATTTCCAGAATTAAATTTGCGCGAAAAAAATGGTCATACCTTCGATGTACAGATCTTCCATGTTGCATTGAATCACCTGATTGGACGTTTTGGTTGTGAATTATACAGCAGCGTGCAAAACGAAGATTCTGTTCAAACCTGTGACAATCAAGGGACCATCGCTGCAAACAATTTAGGATATTTACCTTTTAACAAAGGGAAATATTTAGGCGAACGACTACAAGTGCATCAACAATCCAACCAACAGAGATTCGCAATTGATCTTTACTTAAAGAGTGCTTTTGAGCGTTCGCTAGACTCTGTGTGGGGAGCCGTCCATACCTTAGGTCATTTTAACCATTCACAACTGTCACCTGATAGCTTGGTGTTAACCGTCTACCTAAACGGTTATACACAAAATAGCGAGAATGCATTGTGGCAACCACTTCACGCAGAGCCATTGATCTTTTTTGTACTGCTACCAAATATTGATTCAATTTTAAGCCAAGAAAATGAAATGGCAGCTTCTGATTTTTCTTACAATAACAGCAAGTTATTGCTCGTAAAAAGTCAATAAGCCCCTTCATATAAAGTTCACATCAAGCCTGCGAAACCGAGCGTGAACTTTATGAACAAAACTTCCTTTATGCTCAATATTGTTTTTATCTACGCATTAGAGACAAAACGGCAACAAGTTATTAACTTAATATTATCCGCAACAAGCTACATTTAGCGGAATAATGATAATAACAATAAGCATCATGACGTTATCGTCAGCCAGCTTACGCTGACGACAATGATGCGCCGACATAAGGAACGTGAATATGTTTAAGCATTTTAAACCAACCCTCGCCGCATCTATTTTGGCTGCAACCTTTTCTTTCAGTAGCTTGGCGGCTGACATAGAAAAACTGCACATTTTAATTCCTGGTGGTGCCGGTGGTGGTTGGGACATGACGGCTCGTGGTACTGGTGATGTGCTGATGAAAGCCAATATTGTCAGTAATGTTTCGTACCAAAACCTCTCTGGCGGTGGTGGCGGCAAAGCCATTGCACACTTAATTGAAACAGCAGATCGTCAACAAGATACGTTGATGGTCAATTCGACCCCTATTGTGGTGCGTTCTTTATCTGGCGTATTTCCTCAATCATTTCGAGATTTAACCCCCATCGCTGCCACCGTTTCTGATTACGGTGCTATCGTTGCAGCCGGCGATTCAAAATATAATACTTGGGAAGATGCCGTTGCAGACTTCAAAGACAATCCACGAAAAGTAAAAGTAGCTGGTGGTTCCGCGCGCGGTAGTATGGACCATTTGGTCGTTGCTGCAGCATTTAAAGGACAAAACCTCAACCCGAAAGAAGTACGCTATATTGCGTATGATGCGGGCGGCAAAGCCATGGCTGCTCTGCTTTCTGGTGAAACTCAGTTGCTTTCTACTGGCCTAGGTGAAGTACTAGAAATGTCGAAATCTGGTCAAGTGAAAATTCTTGCTATTACCGCACCAAAGCGTCTTGAGGTTGCACCAAACATTCCGACACTGACTGAATATGGCAACCCAACCGTATTTGCTAACTGGCGTGGTTTCTTTGCAGCTCCGGGAACTAGCCAAGAAAAAATCAATGAATGGAATGCCGCTTTGTCGAAAATGTACACCACTGATGAATGGAAAGTTGTTCGTGACCGCAATGGTTGGATAGACAACTACAAGGCAGACAAAGAGTTCTACTCATTCTTGGAAGATCAAGAAAAACAAATGGGTGATCTAATGCGTGAGCTAGGTTTCCTAAAATAGTAACGTTTCGGGGGCGCACGTTGTCCCCGCCTCTAAATCACCTTTTGCCGCATTCCACTATGTTTATACTCTTTTGTTTATTCGGTCAGGTTATTGGTCGCTAATCACGCCCTTTAATTTACCACTTAGTTGATACATTTATTAACTCGCTGGTGTGCGGCTTTTTCTATCCATTATTTTGCAACGGAGTTGGATATGTCGGATCTGCCAACTAATTATTTCAGTAAGGAGTACCTACTGTGCCGCGATCGTGTTGGTGCATTAGTCTTTCTTGCTCTGAGCCTATGTTACGGCTATCAAACCACCAATATTCCCATGTTTCCCGGTGATGAATATGAACCGTTTAATGCGCAAACACTACCGAACTTACTCACTTACGCCGGTGTGTTTTTATCACTGATGTTATTGGTGATGGGCAAACCGGATAAAGACAGTGGAGCGGTACTCGACTTTAACTGGAAGTTATTAATTGGCTTTTTAGTGTTGATGGCACTTTACGGGCTGGGACTGACATACATTGGTTTTGTACTCGCCACCAGCTTCTTTCTTCTCGCCGGCTTTTTTATCTTGGGTGAAAGACGTAAATCCATTCTTCTTGGTGCGTCTTTCCCTTTTGTGATCGCCTTTTACCTTCTCTTGACTCAAGGCTTGGATATTTACCTTGAGCCAGGGCTTATTTTCACTCTTTGGTAGGAACAGATTATGTTAGATGGAATTTTACAAGGGCTTTCTACCGCCATGATGCCAATGAATATCTTCATGGTTATCATTGGTTGTTTTGTTGGTACTTTTATCGGTATGCTACCGGGACTGGGGCCGATTTCGGCTATCGCGCTGATGATCCCCATTACCTATGGTCTTGAACCATCCTCAGGCCTAATTTTAATGGCTGGTGTTTACTATGGCGCTATTTTTGGTGGTTCCACCTCATCAATTTTAATCAATGCTCCGGGATGCTCATCCACTGTTGTTACCGCATTCGATGGCTACCCAATGGCACAAAAAGGCCAAGCAGGTAAAGCGTTAGCCCTTGCAGCTTATGCTTCATTCACTGGCGGCACACTTTCAGCCATTATGTTATTGGTCGCAGCCCCTGCACTGGCGAAAGTCTCACTAAGTTTCCAATCATCTGATTATTTTGCACTGATGCTATTAGGTTTGTCGGCCGTTGCAGCTTTTGCAGGCAAAGGACAAGTAATTAAAGCTTGGATGATGACCATTCTTGGCTTAATGCTTTCAACGGTGGGTATCGATAAAGGGGTTGGCGTTGAGCGTTTTACTTTCGGTTTAACTGATTTAATGGATGGCTTTAGCTTCTTATTACTCGCGATGGCTACCTTTGCGTTAGGTGAAACATTGATGGGCATTTTAAAACCAGATGGCGATACACGTTCAGATGAACAAAATAAACTCAGTAATTTAGGTAGCATGAAAATCACCAAAGAAGAGTTTAAGGAAGCGGCTCCGGTTTCTATTCGTTCTTCTATCCTTGGTTTCTTCACGGGTGTCTTACCTGGTGCTGGTGCAACCATCGCCGCATTTTTGAGCTACGGCATGGAGCGTAACTTAGCACCAAAAGATAAAAAAGAACAATTTGGCAAAGGTTCAATTCGAGGATTAGTCGCACCAGAGTCTGCCAATAACGCAGCATCCAGTGGCTCGTTTGTACCGCTTTTAACTCTGGGCATTCCAGGCTCAGGTACGACGGCAATTATGCTAGGTGCACTTTTGTCATACGGCATTCAACCCGGTCCTCGCTTGTTTGTTGATCACCCCGATGTTTTTTGGTCTGTCATCATTTCAATGTACTTGGGTAATATCGTACTGATTATTTTAAATTTGCCGCTTATTCCCTACATATCAAGGTTACTTGCCGTACCAAGAACAGTATTACTACCGATGATTTTGTTTTTCTCAATTACTGGTGTGTACTTGGTATCCTTCAATACTATGGATGTCTTCATTATGCTACTGGTCGCTATGGGGGCAATAGCATTGAGGCTGGCTAATTTCCCACTCGCGCCTTTGCTACTCGGCTTTATTTTGGGAGGCTTAATGGAAGAAAACTTACGCCGCGCCTTGATGATCAGCGATGGTGAATTAAGTTTCTTGTGGGAACGTCCGATTACTCTTGCTTTTACATTTCTTGCGGTATTGATTCTTAGTAGCCCATTTGTAGTGGCATTAGCAAATAAACTACGAACACAACCGACTAAAGCGGCGGAATAGTCACCCATCGAATGATAACTCATCCAACCATAAAAAGGCCTAGCGAAATTGCTAGGCCTTTACGTTATGATTACTACGACAGTAACAATACTGCACAATTAATCTCACTACACTACAAGGGTGATTTTCCTCAACAAATTTTTCACACTTATGGTGCTAGTCTAATTTAATCTTATTTCTCACATAATTATTACTAGGTTGTTTGAACTATGAAACCAGGTCGTACAGGTATCAGTCGTCTTTTTTATGCCACCGGTTATTCAATGAAAGGTCTTCATGCTGCATGGCAGAATGAAGCAGCCTTTAGGCAAGAAGTGGTTGCTTCTCTTATATTAATCGCGCTTACATTCTTTCTCCCTGTCACGAAAATAGAGCAGCTATTAATGATTGGCAGCTTAGTACTGGTTGTGCTTGTTGAATTGATGAACTCCGCCATCGAAGCTGTGGTTGATCGAGTCGGTAGTGAATGGCATGAACTGAGTGGACGGGCAAAAGATATCGGCTCTGCCGCCGTTCTCGTTGCATTAATTTTTGCAGCATTCACATGGTGTTTTATTTTGGTGTAATCAATGCATAGATCATTCAAAGGAATTAACCTCTCTTACGTAGGCATTAGTTTTTGTCTCGCGTTATATTTTGTAGTCATTGTTAACCTTCCATTTTATTCTGCGCTCAGTGATGTTTTGAGTAAATTAACCAGAACTCGGGATAAAAATAGGCAGGAACTAAAAGCTGGTTCTGCGATCAGATCTTTCGACTAAAAAGGAAATCATCGCAAAGGAACCAGCTATGAAAAAGTTAACTGACCTATTCTGCCATGTCGACGACTTTTGTAAGGCTTTTTTACCTCAGTGGCAAAAACTTCAGCTTGAAGGGAAGACGCTACTTTCTGGGAGCGAGGACACCCTCGCAATTTAGCTGTTGGTTGTCAAAAGCTTTACGGCTCAAATAAAAGATGGAAAAAGAAGTATGGTTATCACAAATGAGATGATAGATGTAAGAGAGGCTCCAAATGGAGCCTCCGCGTTAAATGATTAGGTTCATTAGCGTTCAAAAGATAGAAAAGAGCGCCACTAACCGTGACGCACAGGTAGGTAATTATTTTTTATTTGCGTATTTCATTGAATCCAAGGCAACAGCAAAGATGATAATGCCACCTTTAATAATGTACTGCCAGTAAGGGCTTACACCGATATACGTCATACCATAGTTAATAACAGTAAAAATAAGTACCCCTGTCACAACGCCTGCAATACTACCAACACCACCAGCAAACGAAACACCGCCTACCACACATGCTGCGATCGCATCAAGCTCGTACAAGAAGCCCAAGTTATTCGTGGCACTGCCAATACGGCCCGCTTCTAACATACCACCAAAGGCATAGAATACACCGGACAACGCATACACTTTAAGTAGTGTCATTGGTACGTTAACACCAGAGACTTTCGCCGCTTCTGGGTTACCGCCGACAGCAAAAATGTTTTTGCCGAAAACTGTTTTGTTCCACAAAATCCACATAAAGATAATCGCGATAATGGCGTAAAAGGTTATGTAAGAGAACCTAAAGTCACCAAACCGGATGAACCCTTGGGTAAATGCAGAGAAACGCTCATCAAAACCAGCAATCGGTGAAGCACCTACCGAGTCGTAGTACAGTGAGTTCACACCATATACGATGATCATCGTACCCAAAGTCGCGATAAATGGAGTCACTTTTAAATAAGCAACAATAATACCATTGACCAAACCAAGGATTGCACCAATAGCACACACACAAAGTATCACCGCAATAATTGGCACTTCACCAATAGTTGGAAATACTTTGTTCACGTTATCAATCGACTGTAAAAGTGTAGCTGAAATAACAGCAGCCAAACCAACTTGGCGACCCGCTGAAAGGTCAGTACCTTGTGTAACAATTAAACCAGCTACTCCGAGTGCAATAATAACACGCACAGAAGATTGCGTTAAAATATTACTGAAGTTGCGCAAGCTTAAAAATGAAGGTTCCTGAATAATAATAATAGCAAGAAGAATAAATAGAACCGCATAGATCGCACCTTCCTTAAGGTGCTTCATTGCAAATGTTTTAACCGAATCCATAATAATTTCCCTAGAGGTAACGAGAGGCCAGCTCTAATATTTCATTCTGTGAAGTGTCTTTAGTATTAACGATCCCAGCAGCACGGCCATTACTCATAACCAAAATTCGGTCAGTAATACCTAACAGCTCTGGCATTTCAGAAGAAATAATAACAATACCTTTATTCTTCTTCGCTAATTCCAATATCAACTGGTATATTTCAAATTTAGCACCCACATCAATACCACGAGTAGGTTCATCTAACATTAATATTTCAGGTTGGGTTAATAACCAACGACCAATAATTACTTTTTGTTGATTACCACCAGACAAGGAACCAATCGATGTTTCATGCGATGGTGTTTTTACACTCATGGAGTCAATCACCCACTGAGTATCGCTTTTCATCTTTTTGTTGCTCAACAATCCCAATTTGGTTTTGTATTCATCAACGTTAGCTACTAAGGAATTAAAAGTGATATCTAGATTGCCGTATATTCCCGTTGATCGACGCTCTTCAGTTACTAAAGCAAAACCGTTATTAATGGCTTCATGAGCATCTCGGTTTTTCATTTCACGACCGTGTAAAACAATATGTCCACCACTGCGCTCACGTACCCCAAAAATCGTTTCGACTATATCAGTCCGCCTTGAACCAACAAGCCCAGCAACACCGAGAATTTCACCTTCTCTTAGTTCAAATGAAACATCTTGAATCGAAGGTTGGTTCAGCGCTGTTAAGTTTTTAACCTCTAAAATCACTTCTTTGGGGACGTTTGTTTTTACAGGGAAGCGTTGAGTAAGTTCTCGACCAACCATCATCGAGATGATTTTGTCCATATCTAGACCTTGCAGTGGTCGTGTGTCTACCCATTGCCCATCACGTAGGATCGTAATCTCATCACAAATGGCGAAAATCTCTTCCATTTTGTGTGAGATATAAACCACGCCACAGCCTTTTTCTTTTAACTTCTTAATAATAGTAAAGAGATGTGATACCTCTTTCTCAGTTAAAGATGAAGTTGGCTCATCCATGATCACGATACGAGCGTTATAAGAAAATGCTTTGGCAATTTCGACCATCTGCATTTGAGAAACTGACAATTTCGCTACTTTAATTTTTGGGTCAATATCAATATCTAATTCATCAAAGATTTCTTTGGTATCACGATACATTTTATCGTGATCAACAAACAACCCTTTTTTGGGATAGCGACCCAACCAAATATTGTCCATAACCGAGCACTGTAATACTTGGTTTAATTCTTGGTGTACCATGGAAACACCAGCTTCCAAAGCTTGTTTAGACGATTGGAAATTGACATGCTCGCCTAGAAATATAATATCACCTTCATTTTTTTCATAAATTCCAAATAGGCATTTTAATAGTGTCGACTTCCCTGCTCCATTTTCTCCCATTAATGCATGAATAGAGTGTGGTCGAACTTTTAAATTTACTTTATCTAATGCCTTAACCCCAGGAAACTCTTTACTCACCCCTGTCATTTCTAACAGAAATTCATGTTCTTGATTTACCATGGCATCACTTATTTCATTTTAGGTTGTTATTATCAATTACGATTATTTTACTATAACCAAATAAATTAAACTTTCTATTAAGCAGAACATAGAATTACTCCCATTAACATAGGAAAACTATGTAATTATGAGCAATGAGCACCACTAACATCTCTGCAGTTTAAAATATGAATGGTCTGTCGATAATTGATTGAATAAACACGCTGCATTGGGATAAAGGGGGAATAACTCCCCCTTTAAATTAGATTACTCAAGCGTAGATCTATCAACACCTACGTAAGGAACGCGGACAATCTTGTCCTTCATTTCCCACTGAGTGCCTTCTGTTACAGGTTTACCGTTCGCTAGGTTGCGCGCTAATTCAAATGTCGCTTTCGCTTGTGAATCAGCATCGTTTAATACTGTACCAGCCATATCGCCAGATTTAACCAATGCAAGTGCTTCTGCCAAGGCATCTACACCAAATACTGGAACTGTTGCGCCTGCACCACGTAATGCTTCGATTGCACCCATTGCCATACCATCATTGTTGGCAATAACAACTTCAATTTTGCTACCGTTAGGGCCTGACAACCATGCATCCATTTTGTCTTTTGCCATTGCGGTATCCCACATGCCAGTATCCATGTGAAGTTCTTCAGTTTTGATGCCGTTTTCATTGACCATTTTCACTGAGTAAGATGTACGAGCTTCTGCATCTGGATGGCCGGGTTCACCTTTCAACATGACATATTGAAGAACACCATCGCCATTTTTATCCCATGATGGATTTGCCTTCCAATGTTGAGCAATTAAGTCACCTTGGATGATGCCAGACTCTTTAGAATCCGTCCCCACATAATACGCTTTATCGTAGGAAGCCAACGCTTTCGCACTTGGTTCTTTGTTGTAGAAAACGATTGGAACATCATCCATTTTCGCTTTGCTAATGATACTCGGTGCTGCCGCAGGGTCTACAAGGTTGATAGCAAGGGCTTTAACACCGCGTGCAAGCATTACATCTACTTGGTCATTTTGCATGGATTGGCTGTTTTGAGAATCATTCATCAAAACTTTGGTATCACTGTCACCGTCTGCTTGTTTCTCAATGGCTTGACGCACAACCGACATGAAGTTGTCATCGTATTTATAAACAGTAACACCGATTGTTGTATCAGCCATTACTTGAGAACCAAAGCTCATACCGGCAGCAAGCATTGTTAAAGTAGTTAACTTTCTCATTGAACAAGTCCTATTTGTTAGTGTTGTTATTACGTTATATGTAGGGGGAAAACGCTATCTAACTGACAAAAAAGGCATCAGTGAAAACGTTTACCTTTCGAAGTATAGTAATAATAAGAACAATTAATGTGAACTGGTTAAAATTTTGATGGCGAACGTGTCAAATTGTAAGTTTTTATGTGAATAATTTGATAGGGCCTGCAAAGTTAAGTAAGACTACGTAACGCAATGTAACAGCGAGATCATCTTCTCGTTTTCTTAGCCAAATGAACAAACAAATCCGTTCAAACTCTCAAATAACCAAATGTTAACGTTTACAATCAATGTTATGTATATGCAATTAAGATTCATGGGTTTGTGGCTGACAAAGTGTAGATTAAAATTGTTACATACGTGAAACAATTGAGGAAAACTTGACAAGTAATACTCGGTATATTTGCTATATCCAAATAACTTTATGCGCTGTTTTCATCCATGAATTCTAATTTTTCATCTCATTGTTATTGGCATATGCCAAAAATAAAGAGTATATTGACTTGACAACGAAATGCGAATTTTAGGAGTTCTTATGATTTACGCGATCCCTTGCCAGCAAAACGCCCTCTTCAATCACTTTGCTAAAGCACCACAATTGATGATTGTAGATAATGTACAATCAACTAGTACGTTAATTGATGTACCGCTTTCAAAGGAAAATTGTGGCAAGAAAAAAACAATATTTAATATTCTAAACCAGCATCACGTCGATGCCGTCATTGTCCGTAGTATTGGACAAAATATGTTGTCAGCACTCTTCAATAAAAACATTGCTGTATATAAAGCTCCGAGAGGGAGCGTTCTATCTTCACTTAACCCAAATCAGCTGCAACCAGTAACTGATCTTGCTTTTGGCAAACCGTCACCGAATAAAGCAAAAAAAACATGTGCTAGTAAAAAAGAGTGCCATACCCAGAATAGCCTCAATAATAAGCTTTCTCCTCGGACCATGGTTGCATTAAAAAAAGTACTTAAATTGAATGTGATTAGCAAGGAAACGGTATGACTTACCTGTTAGCATTTATGCTTTTTGTTGGCTTGATTGTATTGATGGCACTGGGCGTTATATTTCACAGAAAATCTTTACAAGGTAGCTGTGGTGGACTGGCTAATATTGATATTGAGCGAGAATGTAATTGTGTTGATGTATGCGATGAGCATCAAAAAGTACTCTATCAAATTGAAGAACCTACATCACATAGCTAGTATTGAACAAGCACCAGTGCGCACCCCTCCACTAGGCAAGTAGCGACTTTGGTTCGGGCACGATTAACAATATTACCAAACGTTTGTCTTGATACGCCCATTTGAGTCGCTGCATCTAATTGACTTAGCCCTTCTTTGTCTGCCAGCCGTAGTGCTTCTAACTCTTCCGGCAGCAAATCGACCTGAGCTAACTCTGTAAGCTTAACGCCATTGGGTTTGAAACAAGCATAGGCAGCCTGCCCACAAATATTACGTGCTTTTTTCGGTCTAGCCATTATCTGTTCCTATTTCTCATTCATAGATTGGAAACATTATGTTTATTAAGCATCCACCACACCATTGTCACTGCGCAGTTTGTTGCGAACCTTTTTTTTCAAATCACCAACCTATTGAATTTCAGTCGTTAACTGATGATCGTGTGACCGCACAGATTGTAGCAACTGAAAAGATGCAAGGCTATCGCGGCGTAATGCAAGGAGGGTTGATCAGCACCTTGCATGATTCGGCAATGACTCATTGTTTATTTGCTAAAGATATCCACGCCATGACAGCAGAATTAACCGTAAGATATCTTTCTCCAGTGCCCCTTTACCAATCTCTCACGGTTCAAGCAACGCTCATTAAACAAAAACGAACGATTTACTATCTTGATAGTTCGATATTTTGTGGTGAACAATGCCTTTCAACCGCTACTGCTAAGTTCATGTGCCAAGGGAATCACGAGTATTTTAAAAAATAATTTGAAAGTGATGATGAACAGGAGCACTGTTTCATTCTCACAGGGTGGCTTATTGTATATCAACAATAAGCCACCTATTTAGAAACAAGGATATATGATGAATATTACCGCTCATGCGAAAGCTCGCTATTCAACCAAAGCCTTTGACTCAACAAAACGTATTTCTGACCAGCACATTGCTGAAATTAAAGAGCTGATCCGTTTTAGCCCTTCGAGTACCAACTCTCAACCTTGGCATTTCATTCTCGCAAGCAGTGATGAAGCCAAGCAAAAAGTGGCACAAGCGACACAAGGCTTCTACTCATTTAATGAAGGGAAAATCCTTAACGCCTCTCACGTTTTAGTCTTCTGCGCGAAAACCAGTATTGATGAAAATTACTTACTTGATCTACTTGAAGTTGAAGACCAAGATGGGCGATTTTCCAATGATGAGGCAAAGCAAGGTCAGCACAGAGGTCGCTCTTACTTTGTCAACATGCACAGATTTGACTTAAAAGATGCTCAACATTGGATGGAAAAACAAGTTTATTTGAACGTTGGTACAGTACTACTAGGTGTCTCGACATTAGGCATTGATGCAGTACCAATTGAAGGCTTCGATGCCAAAATGCTTGACGAAGCGTTCGCTTTAAGAGAACAAGGCTTGTCTAGTGTTGTGATTGTTCCTTTAGGTTACCGCAGTGAAGAAGACTTCAATGCCAAGCTGCCTAAATCTCGCTGGCCTGAAACAACAATTATCACGGAGTGCTAATGGCAAGTGTGAATCTAATCGCGGAAATAAAAGCTAGTCAGGGTAATGAAAAAAGAGTTGAAAGGCTGCTTACCGAATTATTGGAACCTTCTCGCGCAGAAGCCGGTTGCTGTCAATATGAGCTTTACCGAGATCAATCCATTGACGGCTTGTTTGTAATGCAAGAAATTTGGTGTTCTGAAGCATCATTACTTCAGCATCAACAAAGTAAACATTCGTATCGCTTGTGCATCACCCCCTTACATAAAAAATAGCCCCCAAATTGTACAACCCACTGATTTACTCTCGCATCACTGTTTATGTTTTATGCTTTCTGGCAGTTATCATAATAAATGGGTATTTTGGAAAAACGGTCAAGTTGAGACGGTCTCAGTATCAGGACAATTCGCCGCGAATGATGGTGACGCCGTAAAGCAGTGGGCTATAAAAGGGAAAGGAGTCGCTTACAAATCGCTGCTCGACATTAGCCAAGATCTTATAGACGGGTCATTAATCTCGCTCCTCCCCGATTGGCAAAGTGAAGTAACTCCTGTTTATTTGGTTTGTGCCGATAAACGCTTAATGAGTCCGATAACGTGTGCACTTCACCAATTTCTTCAACAAAAATGTGAACAGCAATTACGCCATACCATTCATTTTATGAATGGAAATACTGGCGGACAATAACGATTCATGACACATGACACATGACACATGAATGATATATCCATACAAAGTGTCGATATTTATTTTCGTTCTCATTTTGTACAATGTCCATAGCGCCACTGTCGCTTATCACTTCTAATGGCTAAACAAGGTTTCCGTGACTCTCTGTGACCTTGTAGTTAGCTTCAAGAAAGTAATCCCGTTAAATGTGGGATTACTTTTATTTGATGCAGATAACACCTTTAACTCTGAACTTAGGTTGAGCCTGACTTCTAACCTCCTTATACTCAACCAACATTTCCAATACCTTTTTATGTTATGAAAATTATAGCGGTTACTGCTTGTCCAACGGGGATTGCTCATACCTATATGGCTGCCGATGCCTTGACAAAAGAAGCAACAAAACGTCACTTATCTATTAAAGTAGAAACACAGGGGGCGATGGGCGTAGAGAACCCACTCACCGTTTCAGATATTGTTAGTGCTGATCTTATTATAATTGCCTCTGACATTGAAATAGAGCGACGTGAGCGTTTTGCTGGCTGTAAAACCATTCAAGTTTCAATTGAAGAAGTTCTAACAAATGTTCAGTCTGTGCTTGACCGTTATCTGTAAGTATCCATGATCACCACCCGAATCAATTTTGTCTTAAAACCTAACGGGTTAGTCGCTTGGCAGCTCAATGAGCTGAAGACGTTAAGCCATCATTTCCGCTCAGTGGTAGTGGTATTCAACCTCACCAGAGATAAAAAAGCACTACTTACACATACGCTGCAAGTCTTAAGTATGGGGTCAAATCCTGGTGACTTATGTCAGATCGCGATAGAAGGGTTGGATGCTGAGTTAGCATGTATGGTAATCACTGAATATTTACGTGATCACTCACTGTTAATCTCCACATCCCATAAAAAAAACCGCCACGCCGAACATATTTTCAATACACATTCCGCTTTTAAACTGCCTTTTTCATTAAAGTGGCATTATTCAAATTCACTTTCTTGCCCGACAAAGCAAACCGCTCTTTGTGAGATTTCACAACAGATCGTGCCCCACAACCCGATTGACATTCTGCAAGCACTTGAGCAACGAGAAACCATCTCATCAACACTTATTGGCTCTGGTATCGCCATACCTCATATTATGCACCCTAGCATTACACACCCAACATTAGCGGTTCACGTCGTAGATAATGAATTAAATTGGTCAGCTACAGTAAGCCCTGTCTCCATGATCATTACCCTGCTTTTACCTTCTGCTTGCGATAAAACTGTCTTAAAACCAATCACAAAATTAACTCGCTGGTTATTAGATAAGGAGCACCGACAATTGTTGATAGATGCACAACGCGAGGAAACCATAAAAGCTATTTTGCTGCACGTAATGGTGAAAGAAGAAAGCTTCGCTAACTAAGTATTATTGACCGTTGCACGGTATTCCGACGGTGTCATTCCTGTTTTGTTTTTAAAGACACGAAAGAAATAATTGACATCGAGAAACCCACAGCGCGTTGCTACTTCGTTCAGGCGAAATGCGTATTTCTTTAACATGAATTTCGCCCGTTCAATCCGTACCCAAGCAATATAGTCAGCCAATGTCATGTGACCCTGCTGGCGAAACATACGTGAAAGATGGTTTGCTGAAATATTAAAGCGATGGGCGATGCTATCGCGCGTAATGCTACGATGAAAATTTTCTTGTATGTAGATACAAATACCTTGGTATAAGTCTTCACTACGTTTCTTCGGCGAAGCATTTGGCTGGTCAAGCATGGTGGCACTGTAGCTTAGTAATGCCAGCAGTAAATGTTCATCCATTGGGCTTTTTGTAGGCTCTTGAGATAACGCATTTAAGCCTGCTAAAATATGGTCAATCGCATGACCTGTTCGGGTTGGAATACTGTGTTTTTGCACGTCATAAAATCCACTATCCCCTTTATGCTTACTCACTAGGCTAAAGCCCATTTGGCGACGACCAAACAATAAACTCAATACCGAGCAGTCCTCTTCCCAATCCGGTTTATTCCAGCAATTTGGGGGAATGTAAAGCGCGTCCCCTGCTAAAATATTCACCTTGGCGATATTGTGCTCTGCCTCTTCAATTTCATTACTGTATACCCCACTGACCACTAATTCTAAACGAGGGAAATTGACTTGGTAGCTAAATGCAGGCGGCGTAATGTTATCGCTAGCAAACCAAATTCGATTAAAGCTCTCGCGCTCAGACAATAGGACTTCAATGACATTCTTAAAAACGGGGATCACATAACAAACCTTACAACACGCATTAGAGATGCAACTATAATCCAATAATCAATACTGTACCAAACATAAGCTTGGTTTGATTAACTATAAAAAATACAAGAAAATTAATATATAAACCTGATTTTAAAGGTATTTTATAAAAATCATTAAGATGACAATCAAAAAACAGAAACAGGACACTGATCACGTTTAGTAACTAAGGGTACAATAATCCAGTAAATGCATTTTTCGTACACTACCGAATCATACGTTATCCGTTCACAATATCGTCAACAAAGCGTCATTTACAATAACGATAAAACTGTATAGGGAACGAACGATGATCACTCAACTCATTAATGAGAAATTGATCCGTCTTGATCTTCAAGCAACATCAAAAGATGAGGTGTTTTCTGAACTCATCGATGTACTAGCAGAACAAGGCCGTATCAACAATAAAGAACAATTCTTAACCGATATCTATGCCCGTGAAGAACTTGGCAATACCGGTTTTGAAGATGGCGTAGCACTGCCACATGCTAAAAGCACCGCCGTTATTGAACCTGCCGTTGTGATTGGCGTTAGCAAAACGGGCATCGAATACGGCGCTGAAGATGGCCTACCATCAAAACTCTTCTTTATGATTGCTTCACCAGACGGTGGTTCAAACCATCATATTGAAGTGCTTGCTGAACTCTCTTCTAAGCTGATTGAAGATGGCTTTATTGAACAATTTTTATCAGCAACTACAGAGCAAGAGGCACTCACCTTACTATTGAGCAAAACGGAGAAAGAAAACACGATAAAAGCCGATCAAGGCTTCTTAATTGGGGTAACTGGTTGCCCTGCTGGTGTTGCGCACACTTACCTTGCCGCAGAAGCCCTTGAGAAAGGCGCCGCTGAACTGGGCTACCACATCAAAGTAGAAACCAACGGCTCTATTGGTGTGAAAAACAGCCCAAGCGATGAAGAAATTGCCAAAGCAGACGCCATCATTGTTGCGTGTGACAAACAGGTCGATATGGCACGTTTTGCTGGTAAAAAACTGGTCGAAACTGGTGTAAAAGCACCGATCCGCGATGCAAAAGGTTTAATTGAAAAAGCTTTAAATGCCCCTAAATACAACGCTGATTCCAGCGCTAATGTACCAGATGGAAAAGGCAAAGCGGCACAAGCGCGTTCTGATTTATACCGCTACTTAATGAATGGCGTGTCACACATGATCCCATTTGTTGTTACGGGTGGTTTGTTGATTGCCTTGGCTCTAGCTATCGGTGGTGAGCCTACCGAGGCAGGAATGGCCATTCCTGATGGCAGTTTGTGGAACCAAGTACTCAATGTGGGTGTGGTTGCCTTTACATTGATGATCCCGATTCTTGCTGGTTACATCGCATACGCGATTGCTGACCGCCCCGCATTAACTCCAGGTTTAATCGGCGGTTGGATCGCCAATAATGGTTCATTTTACGGTGCAGATGCCGGTACTGGTTTTATTGGTGCAATTATCGCGGGTCTTCTCGTGGGTTACTTTATTAAATGGCTAACCAGCATTCATTTTCACAAATTTTTGCAACCACTTGTGCCAATTATGATTGCTCCAATTGCAGGTTCGTTATTTATCTCTAGCCTGTTTATCTTTGTTATTGGTGCGCCTATCGCAAGCTTAATGGATAGCTTAAATGCGCTACTGACGGATATGAGCTCGGGTAACGTTATTCTATTGGGCATTGTGTTAGGTGGGATGGCTGGTTTTGATATGGGTGGACCATTCAACAAAGTGGCGTTTCTATTCTCTGTCGGAATGATTGCCAGCGGTCAAACTCAATTTATGGGTGCAATGGCGTGTGCTATTCCGGTAGCTCCTCTGGGTATGGCCCTAGCAACCGTACTTGGCCGCAAGCTCAACTTATTTGAAGCATCAGAAATTGAAGCAGGTAAAGCCTCTGGCGCTATGGGTTTAGTGGGTATATCTGAAGGTGCCATTCCATTTGCAGCGCAAGATCCGATGTCAGTAATCCCGGCAAACGTACTCGGCTCAATGGTTGCAGCGGTCATGGCTTTCACTTTTGGTATTACAAACAGTGTTGCTCACGGCGGTCCTGTAGTAGCATTACTCGGCGCAATGAACAAACCGCTACTTGCCCTTCTGTGCATGGCAACCGGTGCAGTCGTAACTGGTCTTATCTGTGTGACGCTGAAAAAAATGCGCCAAGAGAAGTTACAACAAACAGCAGCATAATACTTAACCAACCACCCCGTCCCCCGTGGGGTGGTTGATGCAAATCAAAGCGATGCTCCTTCGTTTATGTTGTACTCCCGCTTCACCTCGGGAGTTTTTTACTGTTTGTTTTCGCTATTTTTTCTTTATATTTGATTTTCGTGAGATGCCATAATGACCAACAACCCACAACATTTTTTTTTGATGAACAATGTCATTCAAAATTACGCTTGGGGCAGTACAACTTCTATCAATCAATTGTTTGATATTCCAAACCCAACTAAAACTCCACAGGCTGAAATTTGGATGGGTGCACACCCCAACGGATGTTCTCAAGTTGAAATTGATGGTAAATCTATTTCATTGTTAGAATTGATCAACCAAGATAAATCTACATTCCTTTCCACTTCAACAGCTACAACATTTGCTGAGTTACCTTATTTATTCAAAGTATTAGCCGCAGAAAATGCGCTATCAATTCAAGTTCATCCAAGCAAGCAAGAAGCTGAGGTCGGTTTTGAGAGAGAAAATAAGGCCGGTATTCCACTCAATGCTGGGCATCGTAATTATAAAGATCCAAACCATAAACCTGAGTTGGTTTACGCATTAACACCTTACCAAGCTATGAATGGTTTTCGTGCACTTTCAGAAATCGTAGCGCGCTTTAAAGCATTACAAATTGATGTCATTTCAGACCTCGTTGAGCAATTTGAGCTAAACCAAACACCAAAAGGCCTACAAGATTTCTTTACTGACTTACTATCGCTCTCCGGCAAGCAAAAAGAGCAAGCCGTTAATGCGCTACTGACTCATGCCAATCGCTACTCAAACGACGAAATATTGGGTCTTATTTTAGAACTTGCTCAGCAATATCCGGGCGATATTGGCTTGTTTTCACCACTGATGTTAAACGTATTAACCTTGGCTCCTGGTGAAGCGATGTTTTTGGATGCCAGAACACCACACGCTTACTTAAAAGGAACAGGCCTTGAAATCATGGCGAATTCCGACAACGTATTGCGTGCAGGTTTAACCCCAAAACATATGGACATTGCAGAACTTGCATCGTGCACACGGTTTGAAGAAAAACCTGCTGCTACGCTGTTATTGCAACCGATAGAAGAATGTGGTGCACTACTTTTCCCTGTGCCAGTAACGGACTTTAAATTTGCGATTTATCCGCAGTCAAATAATGTCACAGTAGAAGTAACGAGTGCTGAAATTATTTTACCGATCGATGGTGACGCATTATTAACTCATCAAAATGGCGAAAAGATTACCATCGCCAAAGGCTGCTCGGTATTTATTCCGGCATACACGGAGCAATATCAATTATCTGCTAAGGGCCGAGTGGCTCGTGCTTATAACTAAACGATCAGTTCCTACAGTCATTGTAATGACTACTCATGTCTAAAAAATAAAGCGAGCCTAGATAGGCTCGCTTTATTTGGGGATGGAATTAAAAGGTTAAATTTCTTAATTAGTGGCTTTGGTTTCGTTTCCAAATTACTAATTCAATCCAGATCTTTTCGAGTTGTTGAATTTCTTCTTCCGTCAAAAGGGCAAGTGTTGTTTGAGATGAAGGCGAAGAACTTTCCTTAGGAGAATCAATCTGCGCATAAAAGTCTTTTTTTAATTGCATTATCACGGAGTTCACGATTCATCCCTATAAAAATTATATTAATTCTCAAAAATAATACCATTTTTCATAAAGATTTCTTCTATCGTGAAAAGTTATGGAATAATCATCACACTTTGTTCAATACTCAAACTATTTGAAGGAATGGGCATGTGGCTAGTAGAAAAGTTATATCGACAACTTATAAAAGCAATCCAACTCCCCAAATAGCCTCTAATAAACCAAACTAGACTCGGCTAGTTGACGACAAAATAGCCCCAGCACCAATAAATACTCCTCCAGTTAATTTATTAAAGATATTCACTCGACTTTCCGCTAATAACCAATTTGAAGACTTAGTTCCTAAGTACGCATATGTCAGCAGCCAAGAAAGCTCGAAAACAACAAAGGTAGCAGCAAAAATCAAATATTGACTCATTAATGAAATGTCAGGAGAAATAAACTGAGGGAATAGAGCACTAAAGAAGATGATAGCCTTGGGATTACTCGCTCCGACAACAAAACCACTTATATAGTGACTTCGTGCTGTCTCTCCTTTGCTCTCATTTGGCTTCACACTGAGAGTCTGCCTTTTACTTAGCAAGGCATTGATACCTAAATAAATGAGATAAGCGGCACCCATCCATTTAACCACATTAAAAATAAGCTCCGAAGAAGCAATTAATACACCAAGTCCTGTAAAAGACAAACTTAAGATAATCGTAATGGCCGTTA
Organism: Vibrio sp. S12_S33; assembly: GCF_963889785.1. Classification (NCBI taxonomy): domain Bacteria; kingdom Pseudomonadati; phylum Pseudomonadota; class Gammaproteobacteria; order Vibrionales; family Vibrionaceae; genus Vibrio; species Vibrio sp. S12_S33. The sequence continues at coordinate 30,810 of NZ_CAWPQZ010000031.1, forward strand.
AACTACCTAATGCAGTGAACAATGCACCACGCATACCGTGAGTAACCCCTTTAGTCATACACAATAAGGAGCTAGGACCTGGAGAAGCCGTCAAAATTAATATCGCGAACGCATAAACAATCCATGTTTCTAATGTCATAAACTTTCCTTTTTTAAATGCTAATCCATTTAGCTGCTTATTAAATTACACACAACACTTTCTGATGTCTAATTTTTCATCAGTTTTGTCGAGTGAGTCGAATATAAGTAAGCGTTCACCAGCAGTGTGTTGACTAAGTGTTTAGGTGCAGGCTATATTTTATCGTTTCGGACTCCCAACGATGTCGTGTTCGAAAGACTAATTTGCTCAGCATAACAAGTCGTTGCCCTATTTTAGCTGTATGTCCTTTACCTGTGTAATCCGCAATCTGTTGTAAGTTTCGGATCACGTGTGACCAACATAACTGATGTTTATTTGGTGATATCCAGTTGTAACCACCATATTGGTCACTGACGACAACCCCAGAGTAATTGGCGCCCAGAACCGCTTTAGCTGAGTGAATGGAGCGAGAGAATAGGATCTTTTCGTACACTAAATCGTCGCTCGATACTAACCAGCACCACCGTAAACGCTCTTCACTATTTCGTGAGTGTGAAGTCTAATCGACATGTACTAACGGAGCCGTTTGAATATTACTTTTGATGGCTTGGTGCAGTGGGGTAAGCATTGAGGCAACACGAGTTTGAGCTTCACTGATTGCGCCAATTGAAAAAGTCGTACCGAATTGCTCCTTAAGTAAAGAGCGTATTTTGTGCACGCTCAGATGATATTGACCAGCCAAGAGCGCGATATGACTCAATAGATTGGGCCTGTAGTGGTTGTAGTGGTCAATATTCATTGACCACTACATTCAGATCTAGTCAGAATTAATACAATTCATATTCTAATCTTGATATCCCATCATTTATTTTTTTTCACAATTATTTTCGGTACTTCCTCCAGCTTGTCTCCATGCCCCCCAATCTCCGGTTGTTCCAGGCTCCTCACCTACCGTGTGCCACTGATTATCCCATTGCTTACCGTTCCAAGAGACTCTATTACATGGATTTGAATATGTTTTATATCGGTCCCATTGATTAGATACTGGAAATTCTGGATTTACAGTAATTGTGACCTCATCTGTATTTAAGAACTGACCATCTGAGACGGTTAGCATAAAGCTATAATAAGTTTTCTGACCAATATCTGAAAAGGAGACCAATGTCATTGAACTTGATGGTGACTGAATAATTGCTTTAGGTTCTTTTGGTGATAATTGGCTCCATTGGTAGGTTAACTCATCACCATCCATGTCTGTTGACTGTTGGCCATTTAAAATAATGCTTTCATTATCGGTAATAATAGATTTGTCTACCGTCGCTTTTGCAACTGGAGGAGTGTTGTTTGAATTACCTAATAATGCATCAATAGCTGCTTTTAAGTTAGGTTGTGTACCTATATAACGATCTTTACTGCCGACTGGTGTTCCCGTGTCTATTAATAATTGGCGTAAGGCTTTTGGCGTAATACTGATATCATGAGCTTTAGCAACACCAGATAGTGATGCTGTAGCACCCGCTATGATAGGATTTGCTGAAGAAGTACCTGAGTAAGTATCAGTATAATTTGCGTTAGGTTTGCTTGATAAGCCGTTATAACCTGCTGTGACTACATCCCAGCAACCCCAGCTAGAATTATCTATACGGCTACCATAATCACTAAACGACGCAGTTTTATTGTCACTAGCACATACTGCACCAACGATATTTGCACCAGAATCTCTAATGTTACGATCAAAAAGACCTTTAAAGTCTTGGCTATCTAAATTAAGACTCCCATTTCCCGCAGCTTCAATAACATGAATTCCGTTATCAGTCAGTTCTTTAATAAAGTCAAACCACAGCTGTTGGTACTCCACAGGGCCGTAACAACTTTTCGTGCAGCCATCTTTATAACCCATATTTGCTTGCATACCAATTTGTATCACATCGCCTGGCTTAAGATAATTTAATAAATCAGGGAAATTTTCTGAGCCTGGACCTGCACGACCAAATTGAGCATTATAAACAATACCAGTGACACCATAACCATTTCGTATTCCTCCCATGATACCCATTGATGCAGTTTCATGGTCATCTACTTTATTGGACGGCGTAAATTGGACAATTGCCCTAGGTAAGTCTTCATGACTTTCATTCCATCTGTCTATCTCTTTCTGAATAACAGTAATTTCTGAGCCATCACCACCTGACACACTCCATGCGTAATGCGCATTAATTCCACCAAGCTGATAATTTGGTTTTTTCTTATCTGGCGCATTTAAATAATACTGCAAGGTTTCGTAGTTTTGCGTCGTTTCTAAGGATTGGTTTGTTTTATTGAGTATTTGAGGTGGTGGTGGTAATTGAATCCCTACTCCAGGAGTCTGAGGATAAACCAATTCAACACTATCAAAGTCCTTGATAATACTTATTACTTCATTAATAAAATCTTTCGTACCTGAAAAACCCGTAGGAATCCGTATTTTAACATAGCGATTTAATATGGTTTCTTTATTGCCAGTATGGTTTTTATAAGCATAAAAAACATCATCATTATCAGTGTTGGGAAACTTATTATTTATGGCTTTTCTTATCGCATTAATATCCTTTATACTTGTTTTAAACTTCACAACTACGGCATCATAGTCAATATTTTCTTGAGCATATTTAACCTGTATTGCATGTGCAACAGACGAAAAAGACAAAATCATTGCACACATTAAAAACTTCAGTTTCATAAAATCCTCCTGACAATATTTAAAGCCATCCAATTTGATAACCTTCTTAATTTTCTTGAGAGTTGAATCCAGACTAAAATAAATTTTATTATTTTTAACAAATGTCATCACCTACCCTACCTAATTCAAACATCTAAGAATAGGCGATGACACCAATGTAGTTATATCAAATTAAATTTCACAAACTAATATCTATACATATAAATTGAATTATTCTCTTTAAAAATTACATATTGCTTCACCAATATCTGTCCATTCGCTAGCACCTTCAGTAGGTTCAGTACCTACTACCCACCAATTTGCTCTCCAACGTCTATCATTGTGATCTACTTCATCACCTTGTTTATAAGCATTTGTTGCAGACCAAGGTTGTTCATTGGGAGAAATTAAACTCCAATCAGAGTTTCCATATACTGGCTCACTATTTGTCCAATAATTTGGTTCAAATACTAATCCATTATGAGAGACTTTATCTCCTGTATTATAATGGTCTCTAGTTGGATCCCATTCTGGGTAGTTTACTGCATCTGAATCAACTGGGGAGCAAATATCAGGAATATCCTTTTGTTTTACGTCCACTACTTGTTTAGATGAAGCGGTTAAACCAAATACATCTTTGACAGTTAGTTTAATCGTATATTTACCTAAGTTTTCTGCAATAAACGATGCATTTATGCCTTTACGATTATCAACTTGGATTTCTTCATCTTGATAAATTACTTTCCAAGTGTAAATTAACTCATCAGGTAACTCATCTTTTGATGTTGAGGTTAAAGAAACAATATCACCTTGGTGAATATCTTGACTGTTAATAATAAAGCTTGATTCAGGAGAATCGTTTTCTGATTCATCTCCAATAACTGTAGTTTTAGCTGTCTTTGTATCTGTATTTTCAAACTTGTTTTTAACAACAGATGTGGCTTTAAGAACATATTGAGGTTTATTAGGCAACTTATTTGTATCAATTACCAGTTTACTTGAATTTTGCCCATAGTCAATAACTGAAGAATCCAAATTAACAGACCACGAATAAATTAAGTTTTTATCTTTATCATCAGAAGCAATCGATTCAAAACTCAAAGGATCTCCTGATGAAATATTATATTCTTTCTCATGTTTAATTTTAGTAATAATAGGAATGCTTTCTCCTACTTTTAGTTTGTAATCTAATGTCGCATTTGCAGTTTGGTCATCAGAGAATTCTGCAGAAACTATAAATTTAATGTCAATATTTTCATTAGCTGACTCATCATTAATTGAAAACGATGTGTTCAACTGATTAGGATTAAGAATGTTAATATTACTTTCATTTGTACCTTTAACTGAATAAATGCTCCATAAAACTGATTTTACAGTTACACCTTCTTCAGAAGTTGTAGTGGCACCTAAATCGTAACTCTTCCCTGGTGCGTACACATCTTCAATAGGGCCATTTGTAGTAATTGAATCTACAGCTGTATCCAAATATGTTAAATCATGACATTTATTTGTTGATTCAATATTTATACCACAAGAATTGATTATTTTATTCATATCAAATACTTTAACTTTTGGTATATAACCTAGTCCCTCTCTAGCTGCATTTAACATCAAACCCTCATCATGATCTGCCATCCAGTTAAATATTCCACCTAGATTGTATTTTTTTACATATTGAGCCTTAGCAAAAACAGTTCTAGGGGTATCAATGCTTATGAATATCCCTTCAGAATCATTATACAAAAAATCAGCATCAGCATATTCATCTGTATATAAATTAAAACCATTTTTCCCCAACAATGGTGATGATGCTGACGGTGTTACGTAATTTGACATTATATCATTTATTGTAGTTACTCCTGTTTCCCAAGATCCTATTGTCCTTGAATTAGGGGTAAAATTACCACTTAATGGATTAATATCCATATCACCTAAACTTATTGCATTAGGCTTAGTTAAAGCATTTCGTGAATAGTTAGCATAACCAATTGATATTTTTTTAGAATCTATATGCAGTACATTTATCATGTATTGTATTGATTTATCAGCAGACCATTTGTTTTCAGATGAGGAAAACAAATTTGTATGATGATCTAATGATTCAGCCCACTGTCCAAAGAAGTCATAAGTCATAAGATGAATCATATCAACGCCAGCGGCTATTAAATCATTTAATTTAGCAGCATCTATTTTATCTTTTGGTGCTCCTGCTGCTATTGCAATAGAAATATCTAGACCATTATTATTAAATTCACTTTTCAATTCTGAGATAAAATCTTTATAGTTAGTAGCATCATTAACAGGATCAAATTTATTCCGTGGCGCACCTTGGATACCAGGATATTCCCAATCAATATCTAAATGTTCGATAAAATCATATGCTTTAACAAAGTTAACTATGCTATCAATGACTTTTTCTCTATTTTCAGGTTTAACTGCATCACTGGCGATATTTGATAAAGACCAGCCAAAAATACTAATGCCAATTTTAGTTCCATGAGTTTCATGGAGGTCTTTCATAACTTTCATCATGCCTGCATTTAGATTTGGATCTAACCAAGTATGTTCATCCCAATTCTGACCCGGTAGTAAAGGCTTGTTAAAATCACCGTCCTTATCTGTACTTGCTAATTCAAATTTTTCTAAACTAAATGTTTCACATGTGCTTTTTAAACCATTGACCCCACTAATAACCGTTGGATCACCAATTTCTGTCCCACACAGCCCAAAAAATGATAATAGAATTTTATCATATTTAGACAATTCGGTTAGATTAGGTTGATAGCCTTGCTCCCAAAAGGTCCAGTTAGATAGATATGCCGTTACTTTAGGCAAGTTTTGGTCTTTATTATACTCATTTGAATATTGACCATATTTATTTATCAGAGCATACTCTGTTAATCCAGTGGTAGAATCAGGCGGAACAGATACGCCATCAGATTTAGAAACATTTTGCGGATATGCATATACTGAATGAGTGATCAACAAACTAATAAATGTAGGTAATAATGCAAACCTAAAAGCTTTCATGATATTATCCTCTTTAATTTCAAAGTGTGTTTAAAAATTAAACATTAAGCATATTCATATTATTATGTTTTGATTAAAAATAAACATATAAATTTAATAAAAATTAAGAATATGATATTGATTCAAGCTTTACTGCTTAATTCGATGAGAATACATGGTTAAATTGAACGGGTATATTGCTAATTTAATGCCTTCTATTATCATTAGTTGCGTCGCAGTCATACATAACCTCCTATCATTAAAAAGTGATATGTATCATATTTGAAAATAACTCCAACTATATTAGACAATAATATTATTAAATTTTATGATATTAAGGTCGCAAGTTAATTAACACCAATATAATATTTGTAATATCCATATAAATCATATTTGTATTGATTTAATTGATAATGATATCTACCAATTATGTTTATACCTGTAATCGTCCATGTTTTTAATTTCCTCTTACTTGTGATGAATAAGAGGTTTACTTCTAGCATGGGCACTCCTTCGGGCAATAACCCCAAGGTTCAATCACCACCGCCCAAGGCGATGGTTTAGGGATGACAAAAAAGTATCCACCGGCATAGCCGGTGGTTTTTCATATGCGCCTATAAGGCTCTCCTACTGGCTGCGCCCTAACAGGCGCGTAGTGATCTGGCATTTGCATATGACTATTTCCTGCGGCCTGTAAACGGGCTACCTGAATATGGGATCGATAATTGCTCTCCCATTTTATCTTGCTCTAGTTGGTGCTTTATCTAACTTTTTATCTTCTCGGTGTTTTTTCCTACCGTACCTACATTATACCCTCGACACCAAATTCTCGATTCCTGTACTTGAACTTCAAATCTCCAAATCGCTCATATAGCATCAGGTTACTTTTTCCTTTCAAATACCCCATAAATGATGAAACACTCATCTTTGGGGGAATTTCTAAAAGCATATGAATATGATCTGCGCAGCATTCCGCCTCAATAATATTCACACCTTTTCATTCACATAGTTTTCTAAGTATCTCGCCTACTGTCCTTCGTTTTCACCATAAAACACCTACCTTCGACACTTCGGTGCAAAAACCACATGATATTTACAATTCCATCGCGTGTGCGCTAAGCTCTTTTCGTCCCCCATTGGGATCCCCTTTCAATTCTTAATTAACTCTTGCAGTTGCCAGACCACAAGACGTTTTTATCAAATTGAAAGGGATTATATAACTGACTTATAGCAGTAAGCTTTACAGACCCCCCAGCCTAGCTGGGGGGGTTCTCGATACAAAAAAGCCGAGCTATCATCGCTCGGCTTTTCGTATTGTTTAAACCTTGTTATTCAAGGCGCAAGAGTAATCTACTCGTCTTCAGAGTCATCATTCTCGGCAGTAGTATCATCGCTAACTTGAGAATCAGTGTTCTCTTCTGTAGCCACCACTGTCGCTTCTTCACCTTCCAGCTGTTCGCCTTCTGGTAACTCAGTTTCTTCAATTTCTTCAATACGCTGTAGACCAACAACATTCTCATCATCAGCAGTACGAATCAAAGTAACACCTTGAGTATTACGACCGACTTGACTTACTTCAGCCACACGTGTACGAACCAGCGTACCAGCATCAGTGATCATCATGAACTCGTCGCCTTCTTCAGCTTGCACTGCGCCGACAACTTGACCGTTACGTTCAGAAACTTTGATTGAAACAACACCTTGTGTAGCACGACCTTTAGTTGGGTATTCCCCTAAGGTTGTACGTTTACCGTAACCATTTTGCGTTACAGTTAAGATATCACCTTCATTGGAAGGAACAATCAAAGAAACAACTTGGTCGCCTTCGGCCAGTTTCATACCACGAACACCCGCTGCAGTACGTCCCATGGCTCGAACATGATTCTCATTAAAGCGAACGACTTTACCTTCTTTAGAGAACAGCATGATATCGCTGTCACCATCGGTAATATCAACACCAATTAGAGAATCATCATCACGTAGGTTAACAGCAATCAGGCCATTTGAACGTACGTTAGCAAAGCTTGAAAGTGAGGTTTTCTTAACCGTGCCATCGCCAGTTGCCATGAAGATAAACTTATCATCATTAAACTCTGTCACTGGTAGGATCGCTGTAATACGCTCACCTTCTTCCAAAGGAAGAATATTAACGATTGGCTTACCGCGTGCAGTACGACTTGCCAATGGCAATTGGTAAACTTTCAGGCGGTACGTTTTACCACGAGTCGAGAAACAAAGGATGTTATCGTGCGTATTCGCGACAAGAAGACGTTCAATATAGTCTTCTTCCTTCATCTTCGTCGCACTCTTACCTTTACCACCACGGCGCTGAGCTTCGTAGTCGCTCAGAATTTGGTACTTCACGTAACCAGCATTAGACAGTGTTACCACAACATCTTCACGAGCAATTAGCTCTTCCATGTCGATATCGTGACTTGCAGCAGTGATCTCTGTACGGCGTGTATCGCCAAAGTTTTCACGTACAAGTTCCAACTCTTCACGAATCACTTCCATCAAACGCTCAGTACTTGCAAGGATATGCATTAACTCTGCGATTTCTTCTAGAAGTGCTTTGTACTCGTCAAGGATCTTCTCATGCTCTAGGCCTGTTAATCGGTGTAGGCGTAACTCGAGAATCGCTTGAGCTTGTTGCTCAGTTAAAAAGTACTGACCATCACGAATACCATACTCAGGCTCAAGCCACTCAGGGCGAGCCGCATCAGTACCAGCACGTTCAAGCATAGAAGCAACGTTACCAAGGTCCCAACCGCGCGCGATCAATCCTGCTTTTGCTTCAGCAGGTGTCGCTGCACTTCGAATTAACTCGATGATTTCATCGATATTAGCCAGTGCCAGTGCTAGTGCTTCAAGAATATGAGCACGATCACGCGCCTTGCGTAATTCAAAAATAGTACGGCGTGTCACTACTTCACGACGGTGATCAACGAAGCATTTCAACATTTCTTTCAAGTTGAATAGCTTAGGCTGACCATTATCAAGCGCAACCATGTTGATACCGAAAGTCGTTTGCAGCTGAGTTTGTGAGTAGAGGTTATTTAGAACCACTTCACCTACCGCATCACGCTTGCATTCAATAACGATACGCATACCATCTTTATCAGACTCGTCACGCAGCGCACTGATGCCTTCCACTTTCTTATCTTTAACCAGCTCGGCAATCTTTTCGATTAAACGAGCTTTGTTCACTTGATAAGGGATCTCAGTCACAATAATGGTTTCTCGACCATTTTTCTCAACTTCGATGTTTGCTTTAGAACGCATGTAAACTTTACCGCGCCCTGTTTTATAAGCATCAATAATGCCCTTGCGGCCACTAATTAGTGCAGCTGTTGGGAAGTCAGGACCTGGAATATAGTCCATTAACTCATCAATAGTGATCTCTTCGTTATTGATATACGCCAAACAACCATCAACTACTTCCGTTAAGTTGTGTGGTGGAATGTTGGTGGCCATACCTACAGCGATACCGGATGAACCGTTTACCAACAGGTTAGGAATTTTTGTTGGCAGAACCGCTGGAATTTGCTCAGTACCATCATAGTTTGGTACGTAATCAACGGTTTCTTTGTCGAGATCGGCCAATAGCTCATGCGCTATTTTTGCCATACGCACTTCGGTGTAACGCATTGCTGCCGCAGAGTCACCATCGATCGAGCCAAAGTTACCTTGACCATCAACAAGCATGTAACGCAATGAGAAAGGCTGCGCCATACGAACAATAGTATCGTATACCGCGCTATCACCATGTGGGTGATATTTACCGATTACGTCGCCCACAACACGGGCAGATTTTTTATATGGTTTATTCCAATCGTTACCAAGCACATTCATCGCGAATAATACGCGGCGGTGTACTGGTTTTAGACCATCACGCACGTCTGGAAGAGCACGACCCACAATGACTGACATCGCGTAGTCTAGGTATGAACCTCTTAGCTCATCTTCAATGTTGACGGGCGTGATCTCTTTAGCTAAATCGCTCATAGAGCCATTATCCCTCTATCTTTTGATCGTATATTTGATACGTACAAGGCCGGAAAATATAACACATAATTCACTACTTCGGCATCACTTTCCCTGTCCTTTTATCAGGTTGTGACCTTTGTTGTGTATCAAATGCCGAGAAATTGCACATTCATTCCATACCCAACTGATAAGTGGTTACTTTTCAGCCACAAATCCGCGAAATAGGGAAAGCAGTGGTCTGTTTCACTTAACAAGTTATAATGCGTGATTCAATAAAGGATGTATAAGTTGACAGTAAGAGCGAATCTATCATGACTAAAGCACAGAACGTTGATCTTAATGAAATCAAAAAGTTTGAAGAAATGGCGTCTCGCTGGTGGGATCTCGATGGGGAATTTAAACCTCTTCACCAGATAAACCCATTAAGATTGAATTATGTGCTCGGCAATGCCAATGGCTTATTTGGTAAGACTGTACTCGATGTAGGATGTGGTGGTGGTATTCTGGCTGAGAGTATGGCACGCGAAGGGGCAAACGTAACTGGCTTGGATATGGGCAAAGAACCACTGGAAGTTGCTCGTTTACATGCATTAGAAACAGGCACCAAATTGACTTACATCCAAAGTACGATTGAAGACCACGCCGAAGAGAAACCACACTACTATGATGTGGTAACTTGCATGGAAATGTTAGAGCACGTTCCAGACCCGCTTTCGGTAGTTCGTGCTTGTGCGACTTTGGTTAAACCAGGGGGGCATGTGTTTTTCTCAACTCTCAATCGTAATATTAAGTCTTATTTATTTGCCATTGTCGGTGCTGAAAAGTTGATGCGAATTGTTCCCAAAGGCACCCATGACCACGATAAATTCATTCGCCCATCCGAACTTATTAAAATGATTGATCAAACTAATTTGCAGGAACAAGGTATCACAGGTTTGCTATATAACCCTCTGACTGACACTTACCGCTTGGGTCGTAATGTCGACGTTAACTACATCGTTCATACACGTCTGTTTTAGGCGTATTATTTAGCGCATAACTCACGTTAAAAATCGAGTTGATTAACACAACTCAACTCGTTTTTTTAGTGCATTTTTTGTGCTCCAGATTCCATTTTAACCAACCTAAAATACACCTTCGATTTAATACAAAGATCAAGAAGTTTTTTTTAATTGTGGTTATATCTAAACCGATCTCAAAATGGCAATTTCCTACAAGCAAACCTGCTCTTTGATCATCGGTAAGTGGATACTAACTGATTTTTTGTTATTTGCTAGTTATCCACAAGCTGTTCAAGATCTGTAACTTGAAATGACCTCCATATAGCACTATCTTGTAAATTGCAAAGCAAAGCACCCCTATATGTAGTGTTTACGCTACAATATATAGATAGACTCAGATCACAAAGCCGCAATGAAATTTACAACAATTCTATGGAAATGCGGCTTTAAGCAGTTTTGTTAGGGAAATGAAGCAGAATGAACCAACAACTCACTGTCACTAAGCGTGATGGCCGCAAAGAAAATATTGATCTTGAAAAGATCCACCGTGTGATTGCATGGGCAGCTGAAGGCCTTCACAACGTGTCTGTATCACAAGTAGAATTGAAAGCTCACATTCAATTTTACGATGGCATCACGACTTCGGACATCCATGAAACCATTATCAAATCCGCCGCGGATTTGATCTCAGAAGAGACACCCGATTACCAATATTTGGCTGCTCGTCTTGCTGTATTCCACTTACGCAAAAAAGCATACGGCCAATATGAACCACCAACGCTATACAAGCATGTGACACATTTGGTCGAAACGGGTAAGTATGATAAGCATCTTATTGAAGACTATACTCGTGCAGAGTTTGAAGAACTCGACACTTACATAGATCACAAACGTGACTTAGATTTCTCTTACGCTGCGGTTAAACAGCTTGAAGGTAAATATTTCGTTCAAAACCGTGTAACCAAGCAAATCTATGAAAGTGCTCAATTTCTTTATATTTTGGTTGCGGCTTGTCTATTTGCTAAGTATCCAAAAGAGAATCGTCTTGAGTACATCAAGCGTTTTTACGATGCAACGTCGACATTCAAAATTTCGCTGCCAACACCAATTATGTCTGGTGTACGTACCCCTACTCGTCAATTCAGCTCATGTGTATTGATTGAGTGTGGTGATAGCCTTGATTCAATCAATGCAACTGCAAGCTCAATTGTACGTTATGTATCTCAACGTGCAGGTATTGGTATCAATGCAGGTCGTATCCGAGCACTAGGCTCTGAGATCCGTGGTGGTGAAGCATTCCATACTGGCTGTATCCCTTTTTATAAATACTTCCAAACCGCGGTAAAATGCTGTTCTCAAGGTGGTGTTCGTGGCGGTGCTGCGACGGTGTTCTACCCATTATGGCATGGTGAAGTACAATCTTTGCTGGTATTGAAGAACAACCGTGGCGTTGAAGAGAACCGCGTACGTCATATGGACTACGGCGTTCAACTGAACAAGCTGATGTATTCGCGCTTAGTGCAAGGCGGCAACATCACACTATTCTCTCCTTCTGATGTTCCAGGGTTGTATGACGCTTTCTTTGAAAATCAACAAGAGTTCGAACGTCTATACGTTCAATATGAGAATGACCCTTCAATTAAGAAAGAGTCGGTAAAAGCAGTTGAGCTATTCTCATTATTGATGCAAGAACGCGCGTCAACGGGTCGTATCTACATTCAGAACGTTGACCACTGTAATACGCATAGTCCATTTGATGCAGCAGTCGCTCCAGTGCGTCAATCTAACTTATGTTTAGAAATCGCTCTACCAACCAAGCCATTGAAAAACGTTGAAGATGACGAAGGTGAAATCGCTTTGTGCACACTTTCAGCCTTTAACTTGGGTTCCATTACATCGCTTGATGACTTTGAAGAACTTGCGGACTTAGTTGTACGCGCTCTTGATGCCTTGTTAGATTATCAAGATTACCCACTTCCAGCGGCTTATAAGTCAACGATGAATCGTCGTACATTAGGGGTGGGTGTCATTAACTATGCTTACTACTTAGCGAAAAATGGTGTGAAATATTCTGATGGTAGTGCCAATGGCCTAACCCACCGCACCTTCGAAGCAATGCAGTATTACTTATTGAAAGCATCGGTTACATTAGCAAAAGAGCAAGGTAGATGTCCGCTGTTCCATGAGACGAACTATGCAAAAGGTCTACTGCCTATCGACACTTACAAAAAAGATGTTGATCTAATCTGTGATGAGCCTTTGCACTATGATTGGGATACACTACGTTCGGAAATCATGGAATTTGGTCTACGTAACTCGACCTTGACGGCGTTAATGCCTTCAGAGACGTCTTCTCAAATTTCTAATGCGACTAACGGTATCGAACCACCACGTGGTTATGTGTCGGTGAAAGCCTCTAAAGACGGCATTTTGAAACAAGTAGTTCCTGATTTTATCAACCTAAAAGAGAGCTACGAATTGCTATGGAATATCGGTTCAAATAACGGTTATTTGCACTTAGTGGGTATTATGCAGAAGTTTGTAGACCAAGCAATTTCAGCGAATACAAACTACGACCCAAGCACTTACGAAACGGGCAAAGTGCCGATGAAGAAATTGCTGCAAGATCTACTCACTGCTTATAAATTTGGCGTGAAAACACTGTACTATCACAACACTCGTGATGGCGCTAAAGATGATCAAAAAGATGCCGTGCAGGCTCAAGATGATGATTGTGCTGGCGGTGGTTGTAAGATCTAACCTTATTTCACATTCAAACATATTTAATAATGCTCCCCTATTTGGGGAGTTTTAAAGGATTGAGGCATTTATGGCTTACAGTACTTTTTCTCAAAAAAAGAATAACCAATTAAAAGAACCGATGTTTCTTGGTCAATCGGTTAACGTTGCACGTTATGACCAACAAAAATTCGAGATTTTTGAAAAGCTGATCGAAAAACAACTTTCCTTCTTCTGGCGACCAGAAGAAGTTGATGTATCAAGCGATCGTATTGATTACAACAAACTTCCTGATCATGAAAAGCACATTTTCATCTCGAATTTGAAATATCAAACCTTGCTTGATTCCATCCAGGGTCGTAGCCCTAATGTTGCGCTACTTCCGTTGGTGTCTTTGCCTGAAGTTGAAACGTGGATTGAAACTTGGTCATTCTCTGAAACGATTCACTCACGCTCTTACACCCATATCATCCGCAATATTGTGAATGACCCTGGTCTTGTGTTTGATGACATCGTTGAAAATGAGCATATTTTAAAACGAGCCAAAGACATTGCGCACTACTACGATGATTTGATCCAATTGACCAACGACTACCACAGATATGGTGAAGGCACCCACCAAATCAACGGAGAGCCTGTCGAAGTCAGTCTAAATAAACTCAAGCGCAAGCTGTACCTTTGCTTGATGTCAGTGAATGCGCTAGAAGCCATCCGCTTCTACGTTAGTTTTGCCTGTTCATTCGCTTTTGCAGAGCGTGAATTGATGGAAGGTAATGCCAAAATCATCAAGCTAATTGCACGTGATGAAGCGCTTCACCTGACGGGAACTCAGCATATGATCAACTTGCTACGAAACGGGCAAGATGATTTCGCATTTTTACAAATCGCTGAAGAGTGTAAACAAGAATGTTTCGACCTATTTAAGGCCGCAGCGGAACAAGAAAAAGAGTGGGCAGAATACTTGTTCAAAGATGGATCAATGATCGGTTTGAACAAAGATATCCTGTGTCAATACGTTGAATACATTACTAACGTGCGTATGCAAGCCGTTGGACTTCCAACCGCATACCCTGAAGCAACCTCCAATCCTATTCCTTGGATAAATGCGTGGCTATCTTCAGATAACGTACAAGTTGCTCCTCAAGAAGCAGAAATTAGCTCATATCTTGTAGGTCAAATTGATAATGAAGTTCACGCTGATGACTTTGAGGACTTTGAGCTGTAATGGCACGTATAAAAATCAACAATATCAACACCATAGAATCAAACTCTTCCAACACTGTATTGGAAAGTATGGAAGGTGCAGGGCTAGAGCCTGAGTTTAACTGCCGTGATGGCCATTGTGGTGCTTGTCGTTGCACTTTAGTTTCTGGTGAAGTGGAATATGTTGGTTTTGCTATGGCTTACATTGAGCACAATGAAATTTTGCCTTGTATTTGTAAGGCGAAGAATCACATTGAACTTGCTAATGTAACCTATCGGTTGAAAGCGAAACGAGCTTAGAACTGACATAATGCTGTAAGATAGAGAAAACGATAAAGCCAGAGCTAAGCTCTAATGCCGATCAGTTAAGACTTTAATCGGCAGATCAGTTGAATGATCCTACCTTTATGTAAAAATCCGATAGACATTGTTTATCGGATTTTTTTATGCACGTTTCTCAAGCCCTCGATATCATC